>JAZDLJ010000039.1:0-5213 GCA_043802115.1 bacterium
TTTATTAATAAAAACCTTCAATATAAGGATAACAGTAGTTGAAAAAGAGGCGATAGATACCTGGACGAGTTATGCAATGCCCTGGAAAAGCATTATTGGTTTTACCACTTTTTATAAGAGATTTAGCGAGAAGGGTCTTAACACAGAACTTTCTATTATAAAAAAAGTAGTTCAAAATATACTAAATAATACATATAAGGAGTATAGGTATAACACCAATCAACTTGATATACTCAATTCTTCCCAAAAAGAGATCTGGATGGAAAATGATGAAACCTCTGTTGAGCTTGAAATTAAAGGAGATACTGCAGTAATATTCCTCCAAATAAAAGAGATTCTAATCACTATGGCTACCCATGGAGATGCACCTGAAGAATCTCATATAAAAGATCCCTTTATAAAAGATAGGTTAGCTCAGATGCTTTTTAATCCTGAGGAGAATATTGGACACCTGAAGGAAACAATAAATAACTTAGGATGCTTATTAGGCAATAAAAATCTAGGGATAGAGGAATTGCAAGAAAGTACTCCGTATTTTCAAGACATTAAGGATCGCAAAGAAACCTCTGTGATTATTACTAAACTAAGGACAATAAGTGACTTTCTGACCTTAGCCACTCTTAGTCAAGATGATATAGCCAGAGGGAAGATAACTACAAAACAGGACAATAGCGAAATAAAGATGGATACGTTTATCAAAAATCTAAAAAATAGATTAAAGCAGCAAGGGGAAGAAGCGGCCATAATAGATGTTGATAATATATGGAACCTGATTAAACCAAGGGAAGGATATACTACAAAGGGTAATTTTACTGTAGAAGATACAGATGATCCAACTATACTTGTTCAGATAGGGGAAAAGCCAGTAGCCTCTTGTCAAGGGTATAATTATCCTAATATAAATTTTGCTAGATGTCTTCCTGGCTATTTGGCTGATTCCAATAAAAAGGTAGTAATAGTAAAACGCAATGTAAAGCGCAATGATGATCCAATAGCGAGGGCAATAGTACGAGTTATGAGAACTGAAGACAACACCCCAGTCATATTCCTAGAGAAGATTTACAGTTCGGTTCCTGGGCAGACATTCAAAAAAGAGATAATTACTCATCTTCTTAATAAAGCAAGAAGGATGGATGTACGATTAACAACAACATTAGATATTGAAGAGATAGAAGGTCTATCTACTCAACCAATAGGTCGTCTTTTTTCCACAGGAACTCGGAACTCAAAGGAATATTCAGATTCTAAAGAAGGAAAGCAATCTGGCATCTGGAGTATTTCAAAGGCAAAAGAGATAGTAGCTGATAGTGATTCAGGCGGTCCAGCAGCTCGGGAAAGCGGACAAGGTTTGACTAGCGAACAACATGAAGTGCTTAATCAGGCAATCTCAGAACATTTTAATGGTTCAATACTTATTGAAGGTAAAGATACAAAATTAGAGCTGGACAATATTGCTTATAAGTCTCCAGATCCTGAGGGTATATTACAAAAAGAGGGTATTACTATTTATATACTTAATGGACTAAACACTCGTATCTCTAATATTGCAAAAAGTAAAGGCATAGAAGTCCCTGATGATTTGCTGAGTCATCCCGGAAGAGCAAGGGGGAATATTTACATTGATTCTGAAATTTACAATAAAATTAAAGACAAGGGATCTCTTTGGCTTGCTATCTGGGCACGACATGAATTAACTCATATTCAAAATCCTAATTTGAGTGAAGGAGAAATCCAGAAAATAGCTCCTATGCCTCCTGAATTAGCTAATAGCAGCTCGTTTAATGAGATGTTGTCATTATTGTCATCTATGGTTTCAATAGGGATAGATTTTAAAAAAATCTATCAAAATCCAGAGACATACGGAAAATACGGTGACCTTGTAATATATTACTTAATAAGCGACATTCAAAAATATGGTTATTCTGGGGCAATATCACCGCAAACTTTTGCTGATAAGATAAATAGCTTACTCGGTGAAGATGCTTTTAATATTTTTAAAAGACAATCTCTTCCCGTTGAGCAATTTTTTTTAATTAAAGCCTTTTTCACCACCAAGCTCAACAACGAATCGTTGCAAGAGTATGGAGATGAAAGTGGAATAGCAAAAATGATAGAAGAAATCGAAACGAATATTGATTATGAAGGTCTCAAAAACATCAATATAGCTCAACTTACCGGATCAATTAATACGCAAAAGAAGATGGCCTGGCTTTTGGGAGTTTCTGTTGACCATCCGCAATTGGCCAACTGGAAAGCGCCTTTAATTCAGCTAACATGGATTCATTATAAGGGTATTCAGAGGATATTCCATGAAAAATTAGAGCAAAATATTTTGAAACAGTATGGCGATAAATATGGTTTTGGTTTGGGGACACTTCTACTTGAGATAATAACAGGGCAGGAGAATAAACATGAGGATAATAATCCATATAAAACGCTGGGAAAAATAAATATAGGTTATCTCTCTGGATTAACTAATTCAAAAAAGAAGCTAGCAGGGTTTCTAAACATTTCTGTCGAACATGAACAATTGATCGGCTGGAATATGCCTCAAATTATTATGACTTGGAACCAGTTAATCGCTGTCCAAAAAGAATTAGGGACAATGTTGATAAATCATGAGAATAATGGAGTAAAACTCTTAGTTGGGATCGCAAGGGATCCATCTAAGTTAGGGGGTATTTCTTTAAGTAATTTCGTAAAATTCCTTAATTTAAAGGGCTTAGTAGCGGCGATTTTGAAGATTCCTCTTATTGATGAACGCCTAGCCAACTTAAATGTGCCTGTAACTAGCTTGACCTGGGAGCAGCTAATAGTTATTCAAGAGGGATTAAGCAAGATGTTGACAACAGAGGCCTTTGTAAAATATGGAGGTAATGGAGTAAGGATATTGAATGATATAATAAATGATTCATCTACGGATTTAAAAGCTATAAAGGATATTCCGTTAAGCGAGCTCACAAAATTTCTTAAACCAAAGAACGTAGTAGCAGCACTTTTGCAGATTGACATTAACGATCCCCGCTTAGCCAACTATAATATGCCTATTCCTAATAAGATGACCTGGGAACATCTAGAAAATATTCAAAAGGGATTGACGAAATATGGAGGTGATGGAGTAAGGCTCTTGAATGATATAGTAAATAATTCATCTAATGATTTAAAAGCTATAAAGGATATTCCTTTAAGCGAGCTCACAAAATTTCTTAATCCAAAAAGCGTAGCAGCAGCACTTTTGCGGATTGATATTAATGATCCCTGCTTAGCCAACTATAATGTGCCTATTTTTAATAATATGACCTGGAAACATCTAATAGCTATCCAGGAAAGATTAAGGACGATGCTGACAACAACAGGCTTTGAAATTGATGGAGTGAAACTTTTAGATAATATAATGGATGATAATAATTTAAAGGATATTCCTTTAAGCGAGCTCACAGAATTCCTTAATCCAAAAAGCATAGTAGCAGCATTTTTGGGAACTGATATTAACGATCCTCGCTTATTCAACTGGAATATACCTGTTATTAATATTAATATGACCACGGAAGAGTTAATGAGATTAAAGGAACCTATAATAAATTGTGGTGGTGATGAAATAATACTCCTGTATTCGCTGGCGAATGATGAGGTTTTAAAAAAGAATATTACTTTACACAATGTTACAAGTTTCCTTAAGTTAAAGAGTTTAGCGGCAACACTTCTGAGGATTAATATTAATGATATGCCTTCTGTAAATATTCTTAATATGACTTGGGAACAGTTAATGGCTATTCAAGATAGACTAGTGACAATGCTGACAGCAACGGACTTTGAAAATGACGGGATAAGAATATTATGCAGGATAATGGATAGTATTGATATTAATAAAGAAAATGGTCAGGACGATCCTCTTGACAGGCTTAATCTTGGTGAGCTCACAAAATTTCTTAATCCAAAGAGTGTAGTAGCAGCACTTTTGCGGATTGATATTAATGATCCTCGCTTAGCCAGCTATAAAATGCTTATTTTTAATATAACTTGGGATCATCTTAGAGCAGCCCGTAAGATATTTATCGATAAGCTTATAACAGGGGATCTCTTAGGAGATGATGAAAATGGTACTGCCTGGTTAATAAAACTATTAAACGAGATAGAGGAAAAAGCTGAGATTAATAATGGTAATGATAATCCACATAAAACGTTAAAGGGTATTAATCTCGGGTCATTCACAAAACTAATCCATTCAAAGGAGAGATTGGCAGCACTTTTGGGGATTTCTATTGATGATTCCCGGCTAGGCAACTTGGATATCCCTGTAATTAGTATGTCCTGGGATCGGTTTATGGCTATCCGTAAGATACTCACAGAAAAATTTGAGGCAGGAACGCTTGTAAAAGACTATGGTAGTAATAGCGAAAAGTATGAAGGACTGTGTCAGCTTATAAATGATATCGAGCATAAGAATGGTGCTTATGTAAAATTACGCGGCATTAATATCTATCAGCTCACAGCAGTTCTTGCCAAATCTAAGTTGGCCGGTATTCTCAAGATCGATGAGGATGATCCTAGGATTTCAGGATGGAACAGTCCACCAACGATTGATAGGACATATAATGAATTTATGGACGAATATGGCCTGAGAGATACGAAGAATGTATTACCTCAAACAGATATTGAAAGTAAGCAACAGAAAGATGAGGCCTTTAGTGATTCGAGAAACAATGAGGTTATACAAGCCGAAGTAACCACAAAAATTAAGCTTGCCAATGACCAACAATCAGGAACAAGTCAGGACTTAAACAATTTTACTGGAGAAACAATCCCCTTTACCATCACAGAGGCTAATACTGAATACTTCCCAAAGTTTCAACTGGAAATGGAAGGCCTTCTTGAGGCTAATCCTCATAAAGAGTTAATAAATGCCATCGTAGGCCTTTTTAAAGACGCTCTCCCTTCTCTTGATACCTTCTTCACCCTTCCCCTTATAAAAGACCCTGACCAATTCTATTCAACTGTCCCAGAATTTATAGCCCTCTTTAATAAAATTAGTGATAATTCGAATAAAGCAATCCTGATCCTCCATGAATTGATCGACAGGCTGTTACGGAACTAGGTCGTTGAACTAAATTATTGGGTGAATTTGAAAAAAAATAAAAAAAATTATGAAAGCTACAAAAAACCTGGCAGAGATGGGACATAACATAAAATTGCATTTAAAGAGGCATTCCAAG
>JAZDLJ010000059.1:0-17005 GCA_043802115.1 bacterium
AATAACTATTTGTTTTTAAAAATTTTACATAATTATTATATCAACCTTAGATTTTGACATTCATGATATCTATGTAATAAATTCGATTATTACAATAAACAACTTATATAACAACTAATAAGATCTTCATAAAATATATGACAAAGTCATATATTTTATCTTTCCCCAGGGGCGTTGCCCCAATGCTGTGGACTCAACGGGTGACTTTGGGAGGGACAAAATTCGAAATCCGAAACACGAAATTTAAAATAAATTCAAAAAAACCAAACCAAGCGATAATTTTCAACAGAGACTAAGCAGCTTTTTTGCTTAGTCTCTGTTGAAAATTATCGCTTATGACACTGTCTGCAAAGATCCTCTGATCCATCCAGACACAAATTGTTCTTAAATTCTGTTCCCATTGGATCATGACAGGTAATGCAAGTAAGGATATCTCCTTCTTTTCTTGGATCTTTTACCTCAGACCCTACAGGGTGGGTAACCTTTTTTTGTTTATCATGACAAATGGTACACATACCAAGGGGTTCATTGACAAAAAAAGTGGGATTGTTAGAGGCATGCGGTTCGTGGCAAGAATTACATTCTCCTGCGGAAACCTTTGGATGATGATTTAGCTCCTCATTACTAATTTTTATCCTGGCATTTTCATGGCACCTACCGCAGAGAATTTTTTTAGGTGAAAAGGTCAGGCCTTTCCAATTGGAGGCATGGGGATTGTGACAATCAGTACATATCTTATTATCTTTTTTCAAGTGATTGTACTTTTTCTCTAGTTGTTTCTTTACTTTTTCATGACAACCTAGACATAATTTCTTTTCGTTTATTCTAAGAATAAAAGGATTGTTTGCACTTGAATCATTGTGGCAAGTATTACATTTCTTACCTTCTACAAAAGGTTTATGCTTATTATTTGAAATAAGTGAATTATTATTAGAAGAATGAGAATTATGGCACAAAGTGCAATCAGTATTATTTACAGGATAACCATAATGTGCCTTTATTAACCTCTCTTGACTAAATTGATGACAATTTTGACATAATATCCTTGGAGAATTTATTAATAGGCTATTATTCTTTGAAGCATGGGGATTATGGCATTTTAAGCACTGCCCTTTCTCACTGGGTTGGTGTTTGTGCTTACCAGATAGTAATGTCTTTTCATCATGGCAGGAGAAACAAATATCTTTGATATTTTTTAACAAATTACAAGAAAAATCAGAGGCATGGGGATCATGACATTTTAAACAGTTACCATCTTTTACAGGTCTATGAACTTCTTTGCCTTTTAAATTATCCTTAAAATTCTGATGACACTTGTAACATAGGTCAGATTTATTAGCAATTAATGAATATCGGTAATCTGAAGTATGTGGATTATGACAAACTATACATTTTTCTTCCTTCACGGGCTTATGGACTGACTTTCTGGTGAATTTGTCTTTAAGGTCAAGATGACAGGTATAGCAGGATGAATTAACATTCCCTTTTATAGGGAAAGATGAGGATGAAGGAGGTTTAATATGAACTGAGGCTGCTTGGGATACCTTTAGCAATAAAGGATACGGTAAAGAGAGGAAGATAACGCTAATAAGGGGAAAAAAAAAATCTTCTTAGATTATAGTTTAACATGGTAGGATGTCCTTTACTTGCAGGAGCTATAAAGTAGCTTTTTTTACTTTATAGCTCCTGCAAGTTTTATATTTTGTTTTTTTTATTTATTAATTTAGGTTACTTTATTAAATTTTTATTCCTTAGCTTATTTTATTGTTCGGGAAGACCTATTCTTGACAAATAACTAGAAAATCTTTGTGACACATCTTCCCTATTTTTTTATTTTTGCAAGCCATTAGAATAAAATACAGAAGATTCTAACTGCCAAGTGAGAGAAGGTAAAAAACGACCTTCTCTCACTTGGCAGTTAGAATCTAAAAATATACCTAGCAGTCACAGTCTGCGCCCGCCTACCCTCACCTTTATAATTAATTAAATCATATGAGGTACTAACCTTCATATAACTACTAATATTCCAATCTAAATTATTATCAAAGGTCGCTGTCTTTTCTTCATTATCGTATTCATAGCTTGTTTCATACTGTAATTTGTTTGTAGGTATCCATCCTAACCTGTAAGTTTGAATAGTTGCAGGATTATCTATATATGATAGATCATAACTTACGGAGATGTATAGCTCGTCAATTGGACGATAAGTAGCTGAAGGTTCAAAATGCCCTTCCTCTGTTTTGGTTTCGGCACTATCATTAGCAGTATCTTTAGTCCATTCATTTTCATTTCTTATAGTTAAGGTAAGAGGACGAATCGGTCTCATCTTTAATTCTGAGGCTATACCAGAGCTATTACTTTTTGTATCATCATAGTAATTATTGGTCATAGTATTTTTTAAATCAAGTCTTAGATCTACCTCTTTATATAAAGCTAAAAATTCTTGTAAAAGAATTGAATTACTCCTTGTCTCAAGATCATCTTCTAAATAACTATCTGTTTTATTAAAAGACAGGGCGTTTCTCCAAGTATCAATAGGTCTGTACTCAGTCCTCTGATTATAAGAATTAGTTACTCTTTTTCTTATATCCTCTTTATTTTTCCAATCTTGATTATAATTATAATCAAAGAAAGTATCAACTTTTTTATGAGGTGAAACTTTTAAATTTACACTATGGTCAAGGTCATAATTTTTTTCTTCCCTTATCTTTTCATAATCTCTACTATAAAAAAAGTTATAGTTTAGAGAGACCTCATTTATTGGAACTATCCCTAAATTGTAATTTATAGTCTGTTTTTGTTCTCGGGAATCTTCACCTTGATCAATATTTTCTTCTTGATCATTTATTTGGTAATCTATAGATATCCCAACCCTTCTTTTAAAAAAATTATAATCAAATCTTACTCTTCCTATATTCTCTGTGTCAATTTGATCGGCATCAGTAATGACATTTTTTCTCTCACTCCAGTTATAATTATGTTGAAAGGTAAATGGACCAACAGGCAGGGTATAGTTAGATCTAAAACGATAGGTATCCGTCTTTTCATCTTCACTGTTTGTATAGTCTCGCTCTTCTCTATCAACCTGTAAATTAAATTTTGGCAGCATGTACGGCTCCCAATTTAAATCAATATAGCCTCTTGTAGTATCAAGGGTATCTGATTGATCACCTGTTATTCTGATCTCCTCTCTACTGTACCCACTTCTAAGGTTTATAACCCTATTACCCACTTTTACATCTACATCTGCCGCTGGGAAGGTCTCGTACTTCCGCATATCCGTTGAATCAGTCTTTTCATACTCAGCTCCTACTCTCAGGTTAACATTAAAAATCTCTGCAAGTACCTCTTTAAATCTTAAATCATAATTCTGAGTAAATGTATAGGTGTTTTTTGTTGAATCACCTGTTTCTTTTGTAGTAGTATAATAAAGGTCCGCACTCCCCTCAAGGCTATCGGCAAGGGAGGGGGTTGACCTACAGGTTGAATAAAAAAAAATGATGAGGATTAAAATTGGTAATTTTTTACTTTGGGTTAAGTTCATTTTTCACCGTGACGAATTTTCCTTTAACTTAAATACGTATCTCTTCAAATTTTATAGTAATAAAGTCCTGACGTTATTGAGTTTTGCTCCAAACCCCAATGTTTTTTAAGGCCTAAGAGGAAACTTAAGATTGTCATATTATTACCAAAGTGAGATGGTAATAGCTTTTTTCCAATCTTTTGCAAACCTTACTTTCTTCGGACGTCAGGATGAGCGAAGCCTCAAATAGTCGTCCCCCTTTGCCACTTCCCTTTCATTTCGCACGGAGGCAGAGATATAAACTAACTACTTTGCCCAACAATCCTTCAAAGTGAGATCGACTTACTGATGGAACACAGAAACTTCAATCACCCTCTATAGATAATCTTTTTATTTTTTTCGCTATCTCAAATTTGAGCAAACCCCGATTCCGTTTGAAGCAACACACTAAGACTCGGTCAATATTCCAATTATTCGTTATCTAAATCGTATAAAGCGTAGAGCGCCAAAATACTTCCATTACCATGCAGAGCGTGGAAACGAGTTTAAAAAAAACCAAAAAGCAACAGTACTGGTTTAACAGGTAGAAAGTAAAAAAACTACTTTCTACCTGTTAAACCAGTACTGTTGCTTCCACTCCTTTTGTTCATGATAATAAGTATACTTAAAGATGGCATCAAATCCATGACAATCAAGACAGATGGAAAAAGACGCTCCTTTATTACGAAGAAAACTATTTGAAGGATTCCCCTCAATGTTCGTAGTACTATTATAAAATTTTTCTTGCGGGTCCCATTGATGAGCGGTGTGACAAGTTGCACAAGTAACAAACCCATTATCATCTTTTTTACCATCTTTTAGGTAAAGAGGGAAATAAGTCTTCCTGAAGGATGTCTTAAATGTGTTCAGTGTCTTTACCTTACCTGTGTAGACAAATGAGGTTGGATGTATCCCAATAAAGACTGCCTTTGATTTCGCACATCCATCTGGCTTATGACAACTTATACAGGCCCCAACCATAAAATCATCTCTTCTCCCTAAAGGCTTAGCCCACAAGAGGGTCTTCTCCTTCCCATTATGAACTAAATGGCATGCTGAACAAGCTCCTCCTTCTTTGATACCCTCACCAAGGATATTTTTTTCAGCTACAGCAGTGAAGGCCAGATCATGTTCACTTCCCATAATATATCTCTGTTCTTTATGACAATCTAAACAAATATTTTGAGTGTAATCCTCTGAAGATAACCTTAAAAAACTACTCCTAATATTACCTTCAGTGTTATTTTTAAAATTTGCCGAGGTTAAGCCTTGACTCCACTGATGAATGTTATGACAAGTAGTGCAAGTAACTCTATCGCCATCAGATGGTAAGCCATATTCATTATATAAAGGTAACGTACTTGTTAACGCCAGCTTATTTAAGGTAACGTTTACTGGATGTGAATAATCATTAATTATCTTCTTATTAGCTACAGATGAAGATTCATGGCATGAGCTACATAACTGTGACACCTTATCTCCTTTGTCAGATAAATCCATTGCCCACATTCTGACATCCTTCCCATTATGGGGTAAATGACAAGAAGAACATTGACCTCCCTGAGAGATATTTTGTCCTGCTGTATTTGTAGCATTTGGAGCTGTAATCTTAAGATCGTGATCTGTATTCAGAAGTGATATTTTGTCTTTATGACAATCAAGACAGAGGCCAGAAGATGGAGCTGAGGCTATTCTTAAAAAGCTATTTTTTCCTGTACCTTCTAGTTTTACCTTATTTTTATTTGAGAATAATCCATCCGAAGACCATTTATGGATATCATGGCAGGAAGGACAGGATACATCTCCATTCCCTGTCTTTAAACCATCCATGTACAATGGTAATTGGGTGGTTACCTGGGGGAGGAGGCTAATATTTTTAGATATTGGATGAGTAAAACTACCAATAAGTTTAGTCTTTGCACAGCCATCTTCATTATGACAACTATAACATAATACATCCATACGAAACTCTGATTTCTGTCCATTTAAATCCTTATGACGTTTGTTAAGTAGTAACTGGTAACCTAGATCCTTTGCCCACATCTTCATTGAATTTCCATTATGGACAAGATGACAGGCACTACAGACACCCGTGTCTTTCACCTTTTTCCCCTGGCTGTTTTTCTCATTAGGAGCTGTTATATTCAAATCATGATCAGTGGAGCAGATGGAGTTATATTTATCCCCATGACAGTCCTTACAGAGATCACTGTTATTATTGTAAGCAATTCGTAAAAAACTGCTTTCTACGTCACCTTCTGTATTCTTGCCCTTGCCTTTTTGAGGCTTATTTGGTATCCATTGGTGAGGATTATGGCAAGAAGCACAAGTGATATTACCCTCACTAACACGCACACCTTCTACATTAAAAAGAGGCAAATAAGTTTCTCCATCAGCCCCTTTAATTGATCTATCTAATGGATGGGAAAATTTGCCTACAAGTTTAGACTTAGCACACCCTTTATTATTATGGCAACTAGAACAAAGAGTTTCTATGCTATTTGTTTCAACATCAGAAGGCATTACTTTTGCCCAAATCTTTGGCCCTGTCCCATTATGAGCTAAATGACAACTTCCACAAAGACCACTTTTACTTATATCCTCATTAAAAATATTTTTTTCTGTTACAGCAGTAATCCTCAAATCATGATCTGTTTTTTCTAGATATTCTTTATCTTGATGGCAGGTAATACAAAGATCAGAATTTTTATTATTTGCCATCCTCAAAAAACTATTATTTCCATTTCCTTCTATATTTATTCCTGTCCCTGGATTATTAGAATTTGGATCCCACTTATGGACATCATGACAAGAAAGGCAGGTTATTTGACCGTCCTCAACCCTTTCACCTACTCCATTAAATAAAGGAAAAGAAAGTTTACCATTGATTTTTAGATTAAACTTCTTATTAACAGGGTGAGTAAAAAGGCCTACTAATTTTGCCTGGGCACAGCCATTTTGTCTATGACAACTCTCACAGACAGCAGAAATGACATCCTTTTCTGAAGACAATTTCTTGGCAAAAAGTTTGTAATTTTCGGCATTATGAGGAAGATGACAGGAAACACATGCCCCAGTCCTTGATGTTAATCTCGAACGAAGGTTTAATTCCTGAGGGGCAGTTATAGTTAGGTCATGATCTGTCTTAGCAATTATCTTTTGTTGCTGATGACAGGTAATACAAAGAGAACTATCGTTATTATTATAGGTCAGGATAGATGAATTTTTGAGGGCATTGTGAGGTTTATGGCAAGTCCTACAAGTTACCGAACCTTGATTATCTAAGACTATATTTTGGCCATTAGGCCACTTCGAAGGCAATTTTAATTTTTGAGACTCCTTATCAACAGGATGTGAGGCTGTTCCAAGCCTTAAATTGCTTCTACTAGGATTTTTTGTATGGCAGGCTTCACACAAGGTAGCATCACTAGGATCACCTCCTTTTTTATTATTTGTTGAGAGTACTAATAATTTTTTATCCGTAGTACCATGGACTGTATGACATGTCTGGCAGATGACCTGATTTTTTTTTTTACCTTCTTTACCATAATTCGCAAATATTACCTTCGGAATAGGAATAGTATCAACATCTACAGGATGATTACCCATTTTAGTGCCATCTAATTTATCTACATGGCACTTTTTACATAGCTCTGAATTAATATTTGAGCAGCGCAAATAAATGGTCTCTTTCCCACGTTCACTATCAGCGATACCGTGGGCTGTATGACATGTCCCACAAACAAGCTTCCCCTCTTCATCAAGGGGCATCTCAGGAGGAATAACAACCTTTGAAGATGGTTTAACTCCAACGACATGTCCTCTTTTTGCCCAAAATCTTTCCCGAGAGTCAACAATTATCCCATTATGACAACTATAACAAATCATTTCACTTGCCGCCTCACGTCCTTTTTGATATTTTGCAAGATCAGTCCCTTTACCTTGAAAAAACATCTGATCTAACCAACGAAAATGGCAGATTGCACATTCTTTGGCAGAATCTCTGAACATCTGGGCTGAGGCATTGGGACAAGGGAAAATGAAGAGGGATGATACTATTAGAAATATAAAGCTGCATATATTTACTATTTTTTTTGAAATAATTTTGCGCATAACGCTAAGGATACCCTTAAGGATTACAGAATGGACAGGATAAAACTAAAAAAATTAGAGGATGATTTTTTTATCTTTTTTGTTTTAATCCTGTTAATCCTTTAATCGTGTTCAGACATTTTCAAAAAAAAACAGCCTTCCAACAGACATAAAGTAAAAAAGCTACTTTATGTCTGTTGGAAGGCTGTAAACCCCCACCTTATTCCCATACATCTCCACGACATACAGCCTATCCTTATAAATACACATGTCTGTCGGGACATTAAACTTTCTTTTCCCAACTCTTTTATTTTTACCGTCTCTTTTACTTTTACCATCTGCCTTATCATCCCCAACAATAGCCAAAAAATTATTTTCTGTATCAAAAACCTGGATAGCGCCTATATATTCATAGCTTTCACTTACGTAGAGATGATCCTTATCATCAATTGCACATCCCTGTGGTCTGAAAAACTGTCCTTTCTCAATCCCCCATCTTCCTATGCTACGTATAAATTTCCCATCAGGATCAAAAGACTGAACCCTTGTATTTATTACATCAACCACATACCAATTTTTTTTACTATCTAATACGATACTATACGGATAACGAAATTTTCCTTCCTCATACCCTACCCCTCCGAACTCTGATTGATAATTACCCTCTAGTGAATATACTATTAATCGGTGATTATCATTATCAACAATAATACATCTTCCTCTTGTTTCATCAATAGCTAGATCAGTAGGATCTGCTGATGCCCCATATTTATCCGGCGTAAGATTAAAGAGCTTGATAAATTTCCCCTGTTTATCAAAAACCTGAATACGATGATTTCCACTATCAGCTATAAATATCTGCTCTTCTGGGCCTTCACATAAACCAAGTGGCATCTCAAACTCTCCATTTCCTTTACCACGTTTTCCAAAAGAAAGAGAAGGTAGATAATTACCTTTTAAATCAAAGACAGCTACCCTACTATTTACACCATCAAGAACATAAGCATTATTATCAATAATAACTATAGCGCTCGGTTGATTTAAAGATATAATTTTATTATTTTTAGGTATATCAAAAAGATGCTTTGTATGGAGGATATTAGCGCTAGCTAATACTTTGGAGGGAAATAAAAAGGGTGTAATTAATAAAGATAAGCATATTGTTTTCTTAAAGCAAAATCTCATTCGTTATTATACTTGTATACTACTCCAACTTAGGTTTTTCTAAAATAATGCAGGTTAGTTTTGTAACTAACTGTTAAGGCACAAAGTAGCAAAGGCACAGAGGCACAAAGGAAAAAACAAATAAAATCTTAAAAAACTTTGTGTTTCAATGCCTTTATGCCTTAACATGCTGGTTTTAACTAACACAATCACTTGGAAAAACCTAAGTTGGAGTAGTATAACGGGTATAAAGTAAAAAAAATACTTTATACCCGTCGCAAGTGTTATTCTTTTTAAAATTAAATAGCTAATCAAATTTTCTCAGCTTCTTCTTTTACTTTTACTTTTGCTGTCCCTGAATCTTATTTTCTATAATCGACTCAGGAGTAAACATCTTAGTCATTTTCATAGATTTATATTTTACAACCATTCCAGCTACTTCGGTTCCGACAAACTCATCACAAAGATGCTTTGGATAGCCAAGATCAGTAAAATTCAGGTAGGGTTTTTCACTGTTATGACACTCTTTACAACTTACAGGGTTATCAGTAAGACCTGCATGGTATTTTGCCTTCTCTTTAGCTTGTTGATCAGGTGTAAATCTTGACCATTCCATTGTAAATTCTTCCTTAAATTTCTCTGTTACTTGCCTATCAAGTCTTAACCACTCGCCTTGTGTTAAAACACAAGGTATTATTTTTGCATTATAGTTACCATCTATCTTATATACCTCAGCTCCATTCTCATTTAACTTAGACATTTTATCTTCATATTTCATCCTGTTTGAAATCTCCCTGACAACTCTTCCAGAATCACTATCAAACCACTTATAGCTAACCTTACCATTCCGTAAATGACATACCTCACAGGCACAAAAAACAGTATGCATATTATACAAGGAACGGGATTCTTTATTTTTATTGTGTGGACAGCTTCCATGACAGGTTAAACAAACTGTTGGTGACTTTCTACTGAAATCCAAGGTATCATCTATATTATGAAAATGCTCTTTTTTTAAGATTTCTTCCTCAGATGATAGATTTTGAATTTTATTTTCTCGTTGAGAATTTTTGTTTAAATCCAGGATTTGAAGTATCTCAGGACTAAATTTTGAACTACTTGCGATTTGATCTCTTTCAGCTCTTTTTCTTAAAAAAGATTCCTCTGTTGTCTTAATTAATGGAATATAAAAAGTTTTTATGAGCATTACCATAACAGGGATTGTTAAAAATATACATATTACACTAATTAATTTTGCTAACCAACCATGCCCGTATTTCATATTTCTATATCTCCTTTCTTTTGTCCCTCTTTTTCTTGCATCACTCTTTCCCATTGTAATGGATGCTCATGTTTTAGATGTTCCATGCTCATCAAGCCATCAATCCAAGCAGTATCCTGGGGAAATCTTCCTGGTTTCCAATGGATAGCATAAAAATGCCATACTGCTATAGCTAAAGTTGCCAGGGTTGCCTCACAAATATGAAATGTAGCAGAAATCTCAACTGCTATTTTTGGGAATAAAGAAGAAAAGGTCATTACTGTCCCTGTAAGTATAATTACAGTTGTCCCTATAAGACCAAAAAGATACTCCAGTTTTTCTCTATAATCAAATCTATCAAACCTGGGTTTCTCTTTTTCTTCTCCTCCAAAGGACTTACTCCACATATAGGCAACATTCTGGACTAACTGTTTCAAGTCCTTTGGCATAATTATTATATCAAATAGAACCTGTCTACCTCTTTTAGTTAATAAAATATAGCCTACATGCCATATTGAACCAATAATAAGAATAACAGCAAACAAAATATGCAGGAACCTCCTCCATGCATATACTGAGCCAGCATATTTACCAAAAAATCCTACAACCCAACCCTCTGGTACCTTTGACATAAATCCAGTTGCAACCAAGGTAACAAAAGCTATCCAAACAATATTATGTTGCCAAACTTCAGTCCTGCTAAGTCTTTGAAAATATTCCTGATCTTCTGATCTCCTTCTCAATTTATCAGCCATATTAATGATGCCCTCCTTCTGATCTTTCTTTCAATGTGGTTATAAAATCCAAGACTTGATGAAATATCATACTTCCTACAACTAAAGGTATCAAACACATATATAACAACTTAATATAAGAAACAATCTGTAATCTCAATTCATCCATCCGCACATCTTTTAATTCAATATCTACCTTCTCTTGTTGTTCTTCAGATAATTTTGTATCTCCTTTAGTTAAGGAGTCTTTTAGCAATTTTGTACGTCCCCCTGCATAAGAATGAATACTACCTGTTACAAAAGAAGAGGTTGGACTAGAGTGACAATTTGTCTGTCCACAAGTTGCAATACGATTTTGCATCCCATTTGCAAGAGATATTGGAGACAAAGGATCCTCAGCCTTTCTAATATCATGTTTTGCATATTTAAGAGCAGATGGCGCATGACAGGTAATACAATTTGCCGCATCTTTAGCTTCGTATTTAATATTTCTCCAATGGAACGTATCTCTAAACCTCTTGGTTGATTCAGTCCCATACCTGGACATCATCTCAGTATCATCATGGCAACTTGTACAAAGTTCTACAATACCTTTATTATCCCATCTCGCTGCAGTTCGTGACGTAAAATGTTTTAAAAACCTCTCCGTCCATTTATTTTCTTCGTGACAGCCAAGGCATCTTGTTAAGGACTCATTTCTAAGGGTAGGCCTATTTGATAAAATCCCTCTTAATGATTGATAAACAGGATTTTGATGGCAATACTTACATTTTGGTTGCCCTTCCGGTCCTAAAAATAATTTATTTTTTCCATGTTCACCATTAAAAAAATCTTTAACTACTACTGCATGAGAGAAATCCTTTCCTGTGGAAGGCTCTTTCATATGGCATTTTGCTCCACAATTAACTGGTTTAGCAGGTTTATGTGGTATCTCTGTTACATCTGCATGGCAATGACTACATCTCACTTCTCCGTGGACAGTATTACGATAGATATGTTCGTTGACATAATAAATCTTTTTTCGAGCTGTCGTTTCATCAAAATTACCCAATCCAGAATAACGATGGCATAACTGACAATTTTCCTTATCAGCAGCCTCAACTACTTTTTGATTGCAATTTAACAAAAAATGGCAGAAACAAAAAAACATAAAAACATAAAAAGGGACTTTTAAAACACTTCTGGTTCTATTTTTACTTCCTACTTCCTTTCCTTTCAATAGCATCGCATCCACTCCTTTCTTCTTGTAATTTTTTTCTGCATAAAAATTTATCTTTCATAAAATGAAATCTTATATTTCAAGATTAAATTTTTTAAAAGTGGCTCATTTTAAAACAACTTTTTTGAAAAAGCAACTTAAAAATAAAAAAAACTAAAAAAAAAGATTTATTGTCTACATAGTTTTTTTAAATAAAATAAGTAGTTTTACTTAATAAATTCTGATTATATCGGATTTAGGGGAGCAGTTTTCCTAAATCCGATATAATCAGGTTTTGTTTTAGCCCTGAAAGGGCGTTATGTATCACCCCTCATTCGTTTTCCTCCTTGCTAAATATAATAGCCTCTTGGATGCGATTCATCTTCTCTATGGAAGTGTCAAAACTTTTAACTTCAATTCCTAATTCAGGATCAATATCCGCTAACACAAGAGTTTGAAAAGATGTCTTTTTTAAATTACCTTCCAGCCGAAGTGATATTTTTTTCTGCGAGATAGACCTTTATCTTATTTGCTGTTAGCATCTCTTCCTTTTTATAGCCGTTATCCTCTCTTATTTGATTAAGCACTGGCCTATCGTGATTCAACATAATTAAGGTATTCAATTCTTTAATTATATAATCACTATGAGTTGTAATAAAAACTTTGATACCTAGATTGACAAGACGGGCAAGAAGACGGGCGATTCTGCGTTGATTTTCAGGATGAAGGTTTAATTCTGGTTCATCGATCATGATTAGATCACCAAGATTTGTTACATGTCGGAGATAAAAACCGATATCAAGCAGTGAACGTACTGCACTGGAACTTTCATCCATGGTTAGACGAAGTCTTTTGTTTATGTTAGGAACATAGTAAAGTTCATCTCTAATAACCTTATATTCACCATCAATAATATCAGCAAAATCACTCAGTATATCCTGATATTTTTTTGAAATAATACTTTCTTTTTTGGCGATATCTTCAAGTTGGCGAATAAAATCTACATCTCTACGAACAGGAAGGGCGTAATCGGAATAGACTTTATTAAGTAAATCAAAAGGATCTAACTCTCTCTTCATGGAGCCCATTTGTTCAAGGAGACGATTACGTGCAAAATTAAGTTCTTTACGAAAAATCGCTGCACCGGTGCGTTCTGCACTGGCAATAAATGGGTTAAAGAAAAGTGATCCAAAAATGATATCTTTAACGGCTTTACCAATCGTCTGGCTTACAACGTGTTCTGGTATCTTGGCTTTATCTTTCTCCACCAGTAGAGAAATTGTGATAATTGGGTCACCTGATTGTTTTACGATACTAAATATTTGTGCTGTCGCTGATCCCATAGTTCTTTCAAAAGAATCCATTGGATGTATGTCGTCTGGATTAATTGATACATGGAATGACGTTGATTCAAAATTTTTTTCTGATGCTGCAAATACATTAGGTAACATTTTGCTATATTCTTTACATGCTTCTGTTAAGATATCTTTTGCATCATGGACAAAGTCTTCAATATTCAAGTGGGAAACGCCTTCTATAAGAAGATGTTCAACCGTCTATTTAGGGATACTTATAGTAAAAATTTCTTGCCAATAGGAAAGGAAACCAAACAATGCGTAGGTTGCGTAGGTTTTTCCAGTATTATTACTTCCGCAAATAATAGTAAAGTCTCCCAATTCAAATTCAGCCTGACGCAAAGCGCCAAGGTTCTTTAGATGTATTTTCATAATGAGTTGCTCCTTTAATAATGACCAGTTATGAATTACCAATGATCTAGTAATTAAACTTATTTTTTATCTTTTCATTGATAATTGTTTATTGATCATTGATTTTCACGCCGCTAACCTTTCAGTCAACCCAACAATCTCCTCAATCTCCCCAGGAGAAAACAACCCCCGTATCCCCTGCGGATGAATAATAGTAAAAGGGGCTTGGATCAAATCCCTCTTTTTTACCTGACCACGGTCAACAAGATATTCCTGTAAGATATTTAAAAATTCAAGTTGTCGAGTAGTTAGATTAGTATGCCTTTGGATAAACTGGTCAAAAGACTTTGAAACAGTCTCAGGAAAACTCTCAAGCAGTTCTATCCCAAGGATATGCCTGATAAATTGAATGAATTTTGCCCGTTGGTTTTGGTAGATCTTACGCAGTAAGGCCTCGGTAATATGGGGATGTTCGTCATGGAGCATCTTAGCAAGTTCATCGGCTTCTCTTATGCTTACCATCTTGCCGTTTTTAATCCTTTGTAATGTAAGATTATTTGTGGTAAGCTCGGCAATCATCTTTTCCACTAACTCTCGATACCTGGCAATGCTGATAGATTCATGTTCAGGACCAAATTCGATCATCTCTTTGATTTTCACGATATCCTTAAAATCAAACTTCGCCTGGCCTGATTGTTGGTCTATCGGATCCCTGAATTTCATTAAGGGGGCAAGCCTTTCGGCGAGGATATCCATATCCCTATCAATCACCTTTGTCCAATAACTGTTTGTCTGTGCCTTTTTAATTAGATCTTCTTCTTTAGCCACAATATTTACTGAAAGAGGGAGTTCGCTAATCTGCTCAATAAGGTTTTCTTTTAATATCTCATACTTTTCTTTTTCCTCAACTAAAGCTGCAAGAGAGGTCTCAAGGACATCTTTTTCAAAACGCATGGCCTTGAAATCGGTCTGAGAGATGGATCTAAAAATCGGTTTTTGACATTTTCAAATTAGCGCCCTTTGGGTGGACTTTTATCAGGCTTCAGGTAATAAATCGCCTAACTATTAATTAATTTAATGTTATAGCAACCATTAACAGAAAGCAAGGGCAAAATGGCAATGTTCTGTCTGAAAAGAACTGAAGGTTAGCCTTTCCTTTGCTTATTGCTGTTGGATATTTAAAACCAGAGGTTGAGCTTTTACCAAAGACGTACAGAAGAAATCTTGATGAATTTGTAAGGTATGATTGTTATTGAGAATCATATTCGAAAAATTTTGCCCTGTGTAATTAAAAACTACCGATTTCATTGAACTGCTTGATTTCTTGTAGGGGTAAAGCTTGCCTGGGCGGACTTTAAGGGAATTGTATAATTTTGTCACCGTTCATGTAGGAGGCATAGAGATAACTAAAAATGGAATTGAATAATTGTATTCTAAATCAAAGCTATTAAAATGATAAACATATCTCAAAACCAGGAGGGTAAAAAAATGAAAAAAATTGTCTTAGACTTATGTAGTATTATCGTATTGCCATTAATGTTAACAGCATTGGGTTTTCGTGTGAATCTTGTGCATGCCCAGGGTAAGGGAATTAATGGAATAGCCAGTGACTCACAATTACGGGAAGGACAAAACCAAGATGAACAACAACAGTCAGGATATTCAGATGATCAAGGATGGTTTTGCCCTTATTGTGGAGCTCATATGAATAGAAATTATGGTGACGATTATGGAATGGGGCAAGGTAGAATGATGGGTAAAGGTTGCGGCTCAGGACTTGGTTATGGAAAGGTACCAGGTATAATGTGTAGAGGTGGTTATAGAGGCGGTAATGGTTATAATTATCTAAAGAGGTCTGAACCTCTTACTCAAAATGAAGCCACTGCACTTGCCGAAAACTATATAAAATCAACCCGAAATCCGAACCTGAAGTTAGGTAACGTAGGAGATAAAAGTGACTATTATGAAGCTGAAATTACAACCCAGGAAGGTTCTTTAGTTGATAAGCTCCAAATCAATAAAGATACAGGTTTGGTTCGGTTCGCCAGATAGATACTCACCCCACCCTTTCATCAGGAAAGGGTTTGGGCCCAGGATATCTAAAAAAACCAAAGTTAGAGTATTATACAACTCCAACTTAGGTTTTTCTAAAATAATGTAGGTTAATTTTGTAACTAACCGTTTAGGCACAAAGTAGCAAAGGCACAGAGGAAAAAACAAAAAAACGTAACTTCTCAAAAAGTGTGGGGTAAAAGTAAAAAGCATCAATAAAATAATTTTAAACCAAGCGATTCAAAAAAATCTTCATTAAATTTCGGGCCATAGTAAGTATCTAAAATATCTAGATTAATTATTTTTTCTCTTTTAGTACTATATTTTTTTACAAGTTCATCGCCCATTTCTTCTTCCATTACAAAGATAATATCTGCGATACTACACATCTCTTTTGTAACCTGGTGCGAAGAAACATCCCAACTATCTGGTTTTTCACTTTCAACATATAAACCAGCGCTTTCTACATTTCCTCCAATACCTTTTTCTTTCATCAATCTTGAGAAATATTGGCTAATAACCTTGCTCCTAATTTTGTTTTGAAAACAAACAAATAAGTAATTTACCATGATTGCAGGGAGGTATTTCGCTTTTTAAAACTTGTCTTTACAAAACCTTTTAAATCATACTTCTTTATTATTTTTATGACACAAACACAGAAAGATTATGAAAAACTACTTGATGAAGCATTTTCAAAAATAAAAAAAATAGAATCTAGTGAAAGATTTGAAGTACCTAAAGTTGAAAGTATTGTTGAAGGAACTAAGACTATAGTGCCTAATTTTTTGCAATTATGCTCTCTTTTAAGAAGAAATTGTGATCATGTCTCTAAATTTTTATCTAAGGAACTTGCTACTCAAATAGTAATAGAAAAAGATAGAGCAGTATTTAATAGAAAATTATTGCCTCGGCAGATCAATGAAAAAATAGAAGCTTATGTTCAAGAATTTATTATCTGCCCAGAATGTAAGAAGCCAGACACAGAGCTTTTAAAGGAGAAAGATTTCATGTTTTTACATTGTTTAGCTTGTGGAGCTAAGCATAGTGTTAGAGCTAAAATTGTTTAAATGTGAATATAAAAACGCTAGAAAATCATAAGATTTTCTGCGTGCCAAAAACAAGGAGGTTTTTAAGCATGGCAAAAAAAATTAAGAAAGCTAAAAAAGAGTCTAAGAAAAAAAAAGAAACTTCTAATAAATGTGGGCAATGTGTGTTTTTTGTAGCTAATAAAGAAAG
>JAZDLJ010000060.1:0-3615 GCA_043802115.1 bacterium
AAAAAAATTTTATGGCATAAAGTTGAACTAATTTATCCCCTAGAGTTCCTTGGCGATGCAGCAGGCTATCTTTTTTTAAAGAGTTATCTCTAGTATGTTCCTTTTACTGTTAAAACCCGGAATTATTTTTGAAATCTGTGATAATTTAACCTTTCTCTTTTTCTTTACTTCTTCAATCTTTTTTTTACTAGATTTCCCTAGAGTTTTATCTAGATCAACATTACGTAATAATTCAAAATGATCTTTTAAAGATTGAGACTCTCTTGATAATAGCTTTTCAAATTCAGTAAACTTCAAATCCAAATCTTCAATTCCCTTAGATTCAAAAATAAGATTATTTACATCATAAATCTTTAAATTCGTACCATTTGTAATAACCAAAATGTTTACACCTACAGCTACTGCATAAGATTTTAATTGTCCTAAGTGATCATCATTATCAATATCTTCTTTTGGTCCTTTACTATCCAGAATAAATTTTACTGCATCAGTATTGCCATCAATACAGATAATATAATCAGGTTTTACATTTAATTTTTTTGATGCTTTTTTGTTTCTTGTTACGCCTCTAATAATATCTTTTACAGGAAATCTCACTTCGGGAAGGATTTCATCTGAATGATAACTGAGATACTGCGTTAAAAGAGGTATTACAAAGTTCAGGCTAACATCAGCTTCATTTCTATATTCAATATTGTTAAATTGGTCGTATATTTTTTCCATTTTTGTAAATAAACCTTATAGGGATATGTCGAAAATAGTTCATCGACTAATCCTCTAATTTTAATTGCGCAATAATCGAGCAAATTGCGCATTATATGTGTAATTTGTATCGCGTAGCCCTTCCTTTCCCGCATAAAATAAAAACTCTTTTTTCTACCAGATCCGTGAGATCTGATAATGCCTGCCTTGGAGAGATGGAAAATAAACTAACGTATACCTTGCGAGAGATTTCACCATGTTCTTTTACATATTTTATGGCTTCGCTTTGCCGATCATTTAAATCAAGCTTTACTAAAACAGATTCAGTTAGCCAGTTACGCCAGATAGTAAGGACAAATTGATTGCCACGCTGTTCAAAGACAGGTTCGGGAAGTCCAACCTTGTGGCAGGTTGCGATCATATCAAGAGTCCCAGTCCCAGCCCGTTCAATATAGTGGGCAAGAAAAAGCGGATCACTAATAAGCGGATTGCGGGGTATGGAAGCATGGGGAATACGCAAGGTCTCAGGTGTTATACCCTCAGGAAGTGAGCCAGGATTCCAAATCTCTAGACGGTCAGGGAAAAGCATAACTTGAATCGAGGCATTGGATGAATAATCACGATGGGCAACAGCATTTACAACAGCTTCACGGAGAACTGATTTAGGTATCTCATAGATAATATCGCTAGAGACACGATCCTTATTATATGCTACTGAACGATTGAGTTTTGATAATACAAAATCAACAGTCTCGTCAATTTGTTCGAATAGTGTCCCCTTATAAAGTTGGTATGATGATATAGGTTTGCTTATTTCCGTTGTATGAAAATGGAGACATTTTACTTCTGCTGATTTCAATGAGTAAAACCTTTGCGGTTTTTTACCAAAAAGAAGTAGGGCTGCATGGTTAATTTGTTGTCATTTAAAAGATCAAGGTGGGTAAGTGCTTGAATAAAAGGCGTACTTTTACCTAAGGCAAACTTGCGTTCTACTTGGGCAGTTTCCAGAAACCAACTCACTGTATCTTCTGCAATATCTTCAAACTCAGCTTCCTGACATACAGAGGCATCAAAAGGAATGAGTTGTAACGTGCCAATATCCTCAAGGTATTGCACAAGTCCAGTATATATCTGGGCGATAAGTTCTGGGATGTCTAAAAAACGACGGCGAATAAGTTCACCACTAGCTTTATGGATCAATTTCAATGTCTTGGGATGCCTTTTTGTATCATCAGTATCCTTTACAAAAAAGAACCTAGTCTTTGCCATCTTAGTAGCGAGATTAAATTCTCGTTCAGTTGGGGATACCCCTTCAATATCAAGAGAACCATATTCGTTACCCAGAAGGCATACATAAATATTACAATTATTGACTTTCTCTAAATACAATTCATTTGGAAGACGGTCCTGGACTGCTGCATCCTCAAAAAGAAAGACTTCAAAGAAACGGCGGCATAGGGAATCACTGGTGATAAAATCTTTAATTGCCCTGCGTTCCTTTTCGAATTCTTTCTGAACACTGCTTACAAATATCTTATGTCTTTTCATTACTAACCCTTCTATTTCCTTGAAATCTTAAATATGCCTTTACCTCCAAGTATACCTCCCAAAAATTTTAATGTAAAGTTTAACTTTTTCTCTTTTAAATCGCTATCCCTCTCTTTTTCAAAAATTCAACAATCTTACGAGCCGTGAGGGGCTTCTAGGATTATCCAATAGTATAAAATATCTTGTTGAACCTCTGTTAATAAGTTAAACTATGGTAAAAAATAGCTCTTAGGATCCTTAAATAAAAAGTAAAGGTGCTAAAAAGCCCTTATTATAAACAACCTATGGCATAAGAAGACTATTAAGTACGAGGAGGAACCACCATGAAATCAATAGCCCACGCCTGGATAGCATTAATGGCCCTGGAAAGGCTAAAAACACCTAAAGATTCAGTCGGGTTTATAGGCAACCAATTTAAGCCCTTCTCCTTAGGTCATAGCTTTGATACCTATTATAACAAACAAGCTAAAAGATTCGTGAAATACTTTGATAAACATAAAGACGCATTTGTCCAGGGCGCATGGTTTCCTGACAGTGTTATATCTGACAATCTTACAGGAGGGCATACATTAAAAATCAAAAACCCCTCAACAGATTTGGAAAAACAGGAAGCAGCCATAATAAAGAATGAAACCCCAGATCATCTAAGCACCAGAAGGACATTTATCAAAGAAACAAGATTAAAAGAAGAAGTATACATTAAGCATAACTATATTCTTCCTGACAGATGTGAAGCCCTAAGCCATGCCATAAGGGATATGGTTCTGATACAAAAAGACCAGCCCAAAGGTTCAGATATATTATTTAATGATGACCAGATAACCCTATACTTCCTTATGCTAAGCCATTATCTCGCTGATGCTCACGTGCCCCTCATTCAGATGCAAGGGATTTCTATACACCCTCAACTATCCATCCTGATATGGAAAAATACTGGGATAAAGAAATACTGAGATTCTACTTATTCGACAAAAAAAGAGATATCTTTGATTATGATATTGATGGAGCGCCTGAGCTTAAAACAGATGATGAAAAATTCAAAGAATCCTTCCTTTATGAAGCCATAGAGATCTTAAGCAAGAGAAAATGGAATCCTGCTGAGAGCAAAACAAGATATCTAGGGAAGAATAATAATAAAATCTATGATTATGTTAAGGCCGTATGCCTTGACTCTTACCTTGTATCAACATGGTTCATCCCAGACATCCCTGCAGAGGAATACAATAAGCTAAAAATATTAACCGACGACAACTATAAGCAAAAACTAAGGGATCTAAGTGTTCATATCTTGGCGGATGCAATTGATTCAATAGCCATGGTATGGCTATTGACATGGGATAAGTATAATAAGCTGAAGGATGATAT
>JAZDLJ010000109.1:0-3233 GCA_043802115.1 bacterium
TCAATCGCCCGCAAACCCGCGTTTTTAAAAAGCATTTTCTTATACAATTGAATTAAGGATTCACCGTAACATACTATAGGAAAAAATATCCAGATATAATTTCGAATTTGGGTTAATTTATTTAATTTCTATTCCTTAGAAGACTCCTCTTGTTCTTCTTCTGTTAACGGTAATGATTCTTCAATAAAATTTATCAAGATACTCTGCCTTGCTTCGTCAATCTTAGAGCTTAAGATCAATCTTAACGCCTCTAGTTTTACTTGTAGTCGCTCTTTTTTATTAAAACCCATCTTGACCATTAAGGCATGGGCCAAAGGATTATTGCTTGTCAGATATTTTTTATAGTTAAGCTCCTTTAGCTTTATTTTTTTATATTGAAAATTTAAGTAAGGTTTATCAAATTCTATCTTATATTCAAGATCGATTTCTTCTCTCCAAATATGGTCATCAGCAAAGATTACTATAGGCATTATATCCTTCTCATATCTTAAATACAATTGGGCAAAGTATTTAAACATCCTTTTACTTATACCAGGCTTTTTTTGAGCTTCTACTTCAACATGGATAATAATAATCTTTTCTTCCTCTTCCCCTTGCAAGCTTACCTTGACTACCACATCTAATTGTTTACGTTTACCTTTAGGTAAATCAGTAAACATCTCCTGGAGCAAAAATTCGGTTTTGTTGAAATTTATTTTAGCTGATAAAAAAGGAAGAAAAAGATCAACAAATTCTTTGAAAAAGGTCTGGAGTAATACCTCATATAATTGATCACCATCTGTTTGGTTATTACCATGGTTCATTGTAGTTTCCATAGCATTCTACCTTATTGGTTGTTCAACTTCTCTCATCCCTAACCTAATGTCTTAAAATCCTCTTAATATCCCCTAAATCATTGGTCATCTCAATAGCCTCCTTAATTATCCGAAGTTTCTGTGCTTCTTTAATCTTCTCCACCTCAGGCATTAATTGAAGACCCTCTATCCCAAATTTTAATTTTAACCCAAGATCAATGGCTATCTGTAAACCCATAGCCACCCCTTCCTCTCTTCCTTCCTCTCTTCCTTCCTCTCTTCCTTCCTCTCTTCCTTCCTCTTTCCCTTGTTGCACCCCTTTTTCTATTAATTGTTCAGCTACTGTCATAATTAAACCTCCTGTTTCTTTTGATATTGTTTTTTCTATGACCTCTTTTAATTTTTCTTCTGTAGCATCTCCCCTGGCACTCATTATATACCTTAAAACTGTCTCAAGACATTCTAGTCCACTTCGTTTATCTCCTTCAATTAATTCCTTGAATAGATGAAAGGTATTTTCTATGTGAGGTAGAAATTCATCATCATATATATGTTTAAATAAGTCAAGACATATCCTCATAGTTATCGCTCCTCTGATCTCTTCATCACTATAAGGAGAAAAATCACATAGAACATAGGAAAAATCAGGGGTATATATCCTTAGCTCTTCATTATCCCCCAGGTCTATTATATCAGATAATCTGTTCCCAACATTCCATCTCTCTTGTCCATGATATAAGACAAGGGGGATAATAGGTGGTAATTTTTTGAGGCAGGTCTGTTGTTTTTCTTCCTGTTCCCAGACCTTTACCATGTAGCGAAGTGTCAGGAATGAAATTAGCCTCTCTGGAGCACTTTTGTGCTCAAATAAGAGATAAAGAAATGCCTTCTTATCCCTAATACTGACTTGATATAGAATGTCTGAATAGAATTGAAGTAATTCTTTTTCAATAAAACTATCTTTTTTTATCTCCAGTGTACTGATGTCAATGAGCTTCACTACGCCTGAGGGTAGGTAATTACTAAAGAAGTCCATAGCCGTTTCTTTTTTGCTTAGGACATTTTTTATAAAACGATCGTGCGGTGTATTAATCTTATTTTCCATCCTGTTTGCTTCTCCTTTTATCTTCTTGTCTTTTTCCCTTCACCTCAACATATCTTACGAGGAACCTTTAAAAAATAAATTTAAAAATTTTCACTTAACTTCCCCTCTTAATACCTGAACAATCCTCTCCGCCGCCTTCCCATCCCAAAACATCGGGATTTCTCCCTCTTTTATCTCCTTATTCTTAATCCGTCCAATACAACTAAGGATCTCCATCTTATCTCTCCCAACTAGACAGTTCGTTCCTAGTTTAATAGTTACAGGCCGTTCAGTATTCTCTCTCATCGTAAGACATGGCACCTTCAAAACAGTAGTCTCCTCCTGTATCCCACCTGAATCGGTAATGACAAAACTCGTTTCTTTAATAAGTTTGATAAAATCAATATATCCCAGTGGCTGGATCATTTGAAGATTTTTAAGCCCTTCAAACTTGTTTAACACATTATGCACCGCTAACATCTTCTTTGTCCTTGGATGGATAGGGTAAATGATCTTAATATTCTTTGAGATAGCTGATAAAATATCATATATCTCTGCAAGGGACTCTTTAGAATCAACGTTACTTGGACGATGGAGGGTTAAGACGCAATATTCTTTTGTTGATACATTTAACTGTCTTAATATGTTTGATTTATCAATAAAAGGGGTATGCTCTAATAAACTATCAATCATCACATTCCATACATAAAAGACTTTATCTTTAGCAACTCCTTCCTTCTCCAGATTTTCCAGACCACTTTCTTCGCTGACAAAAAGATAATCTGAGAGCGAATCAGTGACTACCCTGTTAATCTCCTCTGGCATAGTGCGGTCAAAACTTCGCAACCCTGATTCAACATGAGCAACTTTAATTCCAAGTTTCGATGCTACTAAAGAACAGGCTAGGGTAGAGTTTACATCACCAACAACGATAAGTAATTCTGGCTTTTTTTCTAAGATAACCTTTTCAAAGGCGATCATTATCTGAGCTGTTTGAACTGCATGAGAACCTGAGCCTATATTTAAATAGATGTCAGGGTTAGGGATATTAAGATTTTGGAAAAATACCTCTGACATAACGAAATCATAGTGCTGTCCTGTATGAACAAGGATGATTTCAAAAGTATCCTTATATTTATTAAATTCTTTCATAAGCGGGGCAATCTTCATGAAATTAGGCCTTGCTCCTGCAATGATAATAATTTTTGTCTTCATAAGTCTTTCACCTTATAACCCATGTTTACCAGTTGCAAAAGCAATGTTTAGCAATATCAAAAAGTTATGTGATGGCAATGCTGAATTACGTATAAGAAAAAAATGTTCCATTATTATCAAATAGTTGCGTATATAAACTA
>JAZDLJ010000111.1:0-2481 GCA_043802115.1 bacterium
AACAAAAAACTTTTTAGACACGGATTAACACAGATTTACACGGATTAAAACCTTTTAATTAGCGTTAGTTAGATATAATACTTAATGTTTATTAGGTTAATTATTCTAGTAGCGTTTTTAAAAAATCTGTGTAAATCCGTGCCTAAATAATAGAAAGTGTAAACTACTTTCGCCTCTTAATGAAGGATGCCAAATTCCTATACATTAAATTTAGTCCTAAGGATAGGATCCAAGGGACAAGGGTGTTTAGGGAAGCATTTTAATAAAATATCCCTTGGATCCTAAAAATCAATTCGGCATAGGTCTACTTTGCCACTTTGTGCCTAAACAGTTATACTACTCCAACTTAGGTTTTTCTAAAATAATGCAAGTTAATTTTGTAACTAACTGTTAAGGCACAAAGTAGCAAAAGCACAGAGGCACAAAGGAAAAAACAAAAAAAATCTTAAAAAAACTTTGTGTTTCAATACCTTTATGCCTTAAGATGCTGGTTTTAACCAACACAATCACTTGGAAAAACCTAAGTTGGAGTAGTATAGTTACAAAATTAACCTACATTACCTCAGAAAAATCAAAGTTGGAGTAGTCTAAATACAAAAGAAGAGTAAATTAAAGATTGAGAATTAGACTACAATTCTCAATCTTTAATTTACTCTTCCCCTATTATCCGTACCTCTGGAGTTAAAATAATATTAAAAGAAGAATATACCTTTTCTTTTACAAAATCTGCTAAGGTTAAGATCTCAGATGCCTTTGCCTTACCTTTATTGATTATAAAGTTAGCATGTTTTTGAGAAATTACTGCGTCACCAATCTGTGTTCCTTTTAAACCAAGTGAATCTATTAACTTAGCTGCGATACTACCTGATGGGTTTTTAAAAAAGCTACCTGCACTTTTAAGGGTATATGGCTGAGACATCTTCCTTTTATTCAATAACTCGTCAACGCTTTCTCTAATCTCAATTTTATCACCTGATGATACTCTTAACCGCGCCGATAAGATAATATTTTTTTCAATTATACTACTTTTTCGATAACCAAAGCCAATCTCATCTTTAGCTAAAACTTTAATTTCACCACCTTCCGCTACCTTAATATCTTCTATGACCTGACCTATACTACCCTCATATGTACCAGCGTTCATAATAATTGCCCCGCCTAGACTTCCTGGAATTCCTGAAATAAACTCAATCCCTTTTAATCCACTCTGAACACAGTATGATAACAACTTTGAAAGGGATACACCTGCGTGGGCTATTATATCCATCCCCTCTTGATAGAATTTATTCATATACCTCATGTTGATAACTATTCCTTTTACTCCTTTATCTCTTACAAGGAGATTACTCCCTTTTCCAAGGATAAAATAACTAATATTATTATTAATAGCTATGTCTTGTAACCATAAGATCTCCTTTTCTGTTTGTGGAAAAACCATTAATTCAGCAGGTCCTCCTATATGGAAAGATGTATATCTTGACATTGGTTCATTCAATTTTATCCTTTTAATTCTCTGTTTGATTAGATTTACTAATTTGTCCATCTGAAAGTTGAGCAGTACAAATAGCGGGGAGCTTGTTTTTAGTCCCCAATATTTTGCATCCGTCTCTTTAACAAGTTGTTAAAACTTTTATTCGTTTTATTCTTTTCTCGCTTTAGCATTATATTCATCCTTTGGGGAGTTCTAACAAATTTAAAACATATCCTGCATGCGATAGAAATAAAGTAAAAAAGCTACTTTCTTTCTATCGCATGCAGGATATGTTCCCCAATCTTCCAAACATCCCCCGCCCCCAGTGTCAAAAGTATATCTTGAGGTCGCAATATCTCTAACACCTGATTTATTAATTCCTCACGATTTGATATATACATTACATTCTTATGCCCATGACCTTTTACTTCTTCTGCAACCTGGAGTGCAGAAACACCCTCAATAGGCTCTTCTCCTGCTGGATAGATATCAGTTACTACCAATATATCTGACTGATAAAAGGCTGTAGCAAATTCTTTCAATAAAAATTTAGTCCTTGTGTAACGATGTGGCTGAAAAATTACAATCGTCCTCCTATTCCAACCTGCCTTACTTGCAGAAAGAGTAGCCTTTATCTCCGTTGGATGATGGCCATAATCATCAAATATCATTATATCATTAACTTCAGCCTTTAATTGAAATCTACGATTTACCCCTCTAAATTCTAGCAAAGCATTTTTTATCTCTGTTAGACTAATCTCTAGATCTAAAGCTACAGCAATAGCCGCTAACGCATTATATACATTATGAAGTCCTGGGACGCCTAATCTAAATTGACCCAGGTTATTATTTCTATATACAGCCTCAAAAGAAGTATTAGCTCTATTATAGGTAATATTTATAGCCCTTACATCAGCCTGCCCGGATAATCCATAAGTTATATATCTTTTCTCTATATAAGGAATAAGGTCTTGGACATGTTTCTCATCAAGACATAAGACTGACACCCC
>JAZDLJ010000127.1:0-3496 GCA_043802115.1 bacterium
TATTATAGATTTTCAGAAAAATAATTACAATTTATTTGATTAGATTAGGACATCTTTGTTTCGCTTAACGGGCAGCCTTTTTGAATTTTCTAAGCTCGCTTTCCTAAATTGCCAAAACTCGCTACGCTCAAACAATGGCAATTTTTAACGGAAAGCCTCACTAAAAAAATTTACAAAAAGTCTCCCTATGGCGCTCAACAAAATGTTCTAATCTCATCTTCTATTATTTTGTAATTATTTTTCTGAAAATCTATAGCGGGTTATGGGTTATGGTGGAACGAGTAAGGGTGTTGTTTTTTTTATGCATCGAATAGAATTAGGATATAAAGAAGGTATTTTAGATCCCTTCGCTGAATTAAAAACAAAAGAGATTAGGGAATTTTTACACATTCCGATTGAAAAACTTTGGATAAGAAGAATTTATTTCTTAGATATTGAACTAACAGAGGCAGAGTTAAAATTAGTTGCTGAGAACCTGTTAGCCAACCCTTTTACCCAACTATTCAGTATTAATCATAATCTACCCTCCCCTTCATTTAACTGGTCCTTAGTGGTAGCCTTTAAACCTGGTGTTACTGATAATGTAGGCAACACAGCGAAAGAGGCGGTAAAGGATATCCTAAATATAGTCAAGTTTCCTGATGACAAAAAGGTTTACACTGCTACGCAATATTTGTTTAAAGGTCAAACCCTTTCCTCTGATTCTATTGAAGGGATTGCAAGTGGCTTGTTAGCTAATTCGATCATTGAGGATATAAAAATCCAGAGAGCCGATGAATGGGAACTACAGAGTATAGGTGATTTTATCTCAAAAATTGATTTGAAAAATATAATTAATACAGAGACAATCGATCTTAATGTTGATGATAAGAAACTTATGAAGATTAGCAAAGCCAGGACACTAGCTCTTAATCTAAAAGAGATGCAGACGATAAAAAATTATTTTAATCAAGAGGAAATTATTCAGGAAAGAAAAGAACATGATTTGACAAATAATCCGACAGATGTTGAATTAGAGGCTCTAGCCCAGACCTGGTCTGAACATTGTCAGCACAAGATATTTAACAGCCAGATCGAGTATACAAACAAGAACGAGGAATGGACAATTATTATAGATTCCCTTTTTAAGACCTATATAAAAAAATCTACTGAAGAACTCTCAAAAAACATAGATTGGTTAGTATCAGTATTCTCAGATAACGCAGGGGTGATTAAATTTAATGACCACCTAAACCTTGTCTATAAGGTAGAGACCCACAATAGCCCTTCAGCTATCGATCCTTATGGTGGGGCAATGACAGGGATAGTCGGGGTGAATAGAGATCCTCTGGGAACAGGAAAAGGGGCAAACCTCCTTATTAATGTCTGGGGATATTGTTTAGGTAATCCCTTTTATACTGGAGAGATGCCAGGGGGGTTGCTTCATCCAAAAAGGATAAGGGATGGGGTACATAAGGGGGTTATTGATGGCGGCAACCAAAGTGGTATCCCATACGGTTTAGGATGGGAACTTTTTGATGATCGCTACTCCGGTAAGCCTCTGATTTATTGTGGGACAGTTGGGTTTATGCCGAGGATTATCGGAAACAAACTCTCTCATCTAAAAAAAGTAAACCCTTCAGATTGTATTGTAATGGTAGGTGGACGTGTTGGTAAGGATGGGATTCATGGGGCAACCTTTTCATCTGAAGAACTTCATGAGGGGTCACCAATTCAAGCTGTTCAGATCGGAGATCCTATTACTCAAAAGAAGATGGAAGATTTTCTAATAGAGGCAAGGGATCTTGATTTATATAATTTCATAACCGATAACGGGGCAGGAGGACTCTCTTCTTCAGTAGGTGAAATGGCAAGGGGGAGTAACGGCTGTAGACTTGATCTCGCAAAGGTTCCTCTTAAATATGAAGGTTGCCAGCCGTGGGAGATCTTATTATCTGAGGCTCAGGAAAGAATGACCTTAGCGGTTTCTCCTGATAAAATTGGGACGTTTCTCTCTTTAGCTAATAGACGAGAGGTTGAAGCGACTGTTATAGGTAGTTTTGAGGATAACGGTATATTTCATATTACTTATGGAGATAAAACAGTTGCCTATATTGATATGGATTTTTTCCAAAACGGTTGTCCTAAATTAGAATTAACAGCTATCTACGAGCCTAGATTACTTGAAGAACCTGAGATTATGAGGGAGAGTGCAAAGATTAGAGCTCAGTTAGGGGCAGGGACAGTTCTACGTAATATGTTGGAGAGATTAAACATATGTTCTAAGGAAGAAAAATGTCGACAATACGATCATGAGGTCAAGGGGTTGAGTATAATAAAACCTTTTGTTGGCATTGAGACAGATTGTCCAAGTGATGCTACTATCTTTTTAGCAGAATATGGAAGTGTCGAGGGTATTGTCCTATCATATGGAGTGAACCCTTATTTTTCTGATCTGGATACTTACCACATGACTGCCTCAGTAATAGATGAGGCTATAAGAAAGATAGTTGCTGTAGGGGGAAGGCCTGATTATATAGCTGGACTTGATAATTTTTGCTGGCCTGATTCAATTCAATCGGAAAAGACCCCCGATGGACATTATAAATTAGCCCAATTAGTAAGAGCCAATCAGGCGCTTTATGATTATACCAAGGCATTTAAAGTGCCATTGATCTCCGGAAAAGATAGTATGTTTAATGATTGTACCAAAGTGAGTCCGAAAATATCTATACCTCCAACCCTCCTTTTTTCAGCAATAGGTAAGATTGATGATATAAGAAAGGCTGTATCAATGGATGTTAAATCTGGAAGAGATTTGGTGTATATAGCTGGGATTACCAGAAATGAGCTGGGAGGTTCTGAGTTTTACAGATATCTTGGAGAGAAATTAAGGCAACAACCATATATTGGAAATAAGGGACCGCAGGTAGATGCGGAACAAGCATGTAAACTTTATCGAATGGTTTCACGGTGTGTAGAAAAAGAATTAATTCACTCTCTTCACACCCCTACATTAGGTGGTCTTGGAGTTGCCCTAGCTATGATGTCTTTTGCGGGTAACCTTGGACTAGAGATCGATTTAGGCGCAGTACCTATAGATGATATTTATCCTGCCGAGATCATCCTCTTTTCTGAATCAAATAGTCGATTAATCTTTACTATCCCCCCTGAGAATAAAGTGGAGGTTGAGGCGATAATCTATAAGTCTTATTGTCAAGATTTTGTAAGGCAAATCGGTCGGGTAAGAGGCGATACTTCATTAATCATTAATCACCTCAATAATAAACCGCTTATAAAAGAAGATATAATGGATTTGAAAAAATGTTGGAAGCAGACGTTCTCTGCATTGTAAGCGTAGGCTATCTTCGCAGGAATACTAGACATCTTTCCAAAATAAATACCGTATTCTCTAAGTATCTAGAGGCAAGAGAAGACAAAAATTTTGCTGTAGTGAGTTATTAGTAGGCTTTTTATAAATTTTCTTAGTGCAGCTTCCCGTAAAATTGCCTCTGTT
>JAZDLJ010000130.1:0-6207 GCA_043802115.1 bacterium
GTAAAGTGGCTTTTTTACTTTATTCCCCCGTTGCCAAGATGAGAAAATTTTAAGCTATTTTTAACAATATAAATAAATAAACGCATAGTAGTAAAGAAAGTATAAAACAACTTTTTTGCTACTGGGCGTACAACAGGGGAGCTTTATTGTATGGAAATTAAAAAATTTTATGGAACAGGTAAGAGAAAGACTTCAATTGCCAGGGTGTGGTTAAAACCAGGAAGTGGGGAGATTGTAGTTAATGAAAAGAATGTTAATGAGTATTTTACTTATTCAACTTGGCAGTTAGAGATACAAAGACCTTTAGATTTAGTTAATTGGGATAAAAAATATAATGTTACAGTAAATGTTTATGGTGGAGGTTTATCAGGACAGGCACAGGCTGTAAAACATGGAATATCAAAGGCTTTAGTAGAGATGAATCAAGACCTGAGGTCAAAACTTAAAAAGGCTGGTTTTTTAACGAGAGATTCAAGAGTAAAAGAAAGAAAGAAGTATGGACAGAAAGGTGCCCGGGCAAGATACCAATTCTCCAAGAGATAATAGTGGGGAAAGATGATATCCTAAGAGGATGAGTAAAAGACTAGAAGTTGTGAAGATGAGATTAAGACGTAAGATTAAAGATAGAAACTGAGAAAAAGTGAAGAATAGATAAGTTGGAGATGTTCAGGGGGATAGAGGCAATTAAGGTTTTGCTTCTATCCCCTTTTCTTTAGGAGATAGCATATGGAAGAGTTAGAAGGTGGATTGACCTTGGTCGAGGGAATAAAAGTAAGTAGTTTAAATTGTGGTTTGAAAAATGATCGAAAAGATTTAGCCCTTATTTTTTCAGAAAAACTGACTGTAGCTAGTGGCGTGTTCACAAAAAATCAATTTGCTGCCCCTTCTGTAACTTTAGCTAAAGAAAGATTAAAAATAAATGGAAAATTACAAACGATTATTATAAATAGTGGTAATGCTAATACTTGTACAGGGCCCATTGGAGAACAGGATAATAAAGATATTATTAAAGAGGTAGCCAGCAAATTAGGAATTGATGCCGAATATGTACTTATGGCTTCAACAGGAGTAATAGGAAGAAGATTACCTGTTGACAAGATAAAGAAGGCTATTCCCGAATTAGTTGTAAATTTAGGTGCTGATAGTATTGAGTTGGCCAAGGCTATAATGACTACAGATACCTTTCCAAAACAAAAAGCTGTAAAATTTAATTTTAATGGGAGAGATATAGTCGTTGCAGGGGTTGCTAAAGGATCGGGAATGATCTATCCTAATATGGCTACAATGCTTTGTTTTATTGTTACTAATATTTCTATAAACTACAAGTGCCTAACTGATTGTTTAAAGAAATCTGTAGATAAAACATTTAATATGATCTCGGTTGATGGAGACACGAGTCCAAATGATATGGTAATTGCTATGGCTAATGGGACATCTGGTAATGAGATGATAAACGACGCTTCAGTAAAAGATAATCTTCTCTTGCAGGAGTTTCAAAAAGCGCTTGATAAAGTAACTCGAGATTTAGCGACAATGATTGTTAAGGACGGTGAAGGGGCAACCAAGCTAATAGAGATTACAGTAAATAAGGCAAAAAATTTTGAAGAAGCAAAAAAAATTGCCTTTACTGTGGCTAATTCTAATCTGGTTAAGACTGCTATGTTTGGTAATGATCCTAACTGGGGGAGGATAGTTTCTGCAATAGGAAATGCGGGTATTAACCTTGATACTAATAAGGTAAAGGTATATATTAATGATAATTTAGTTTTTGGTGAGGGGATTGGAGTTGTAGAGAGTTTTGAAAAACTAAGAACTATTTTTGGTAATAATGAGATATTTATATATATAGATATAGGGGTTGGAGAGGGGCAGGCAACAGTGTGGTCTAGTGATTTGTCATATGAATATGTGAGAATAAATGCGGACTATACGACCTAAATTTAAACAAACAGAAAGTCGTCTTTTACTTTCTGTTTGTTTAAATTTAGGTCGTATAGTTATGCTTGGAGCAGCAATTCTCATTTTGACTTATTTGTTGATGTGCCTCCAAAATTTGCTTCACTCGTAGAGTAGTCTTTTTGAATTTTCTAAGCTTGCTTCCCTAAATTGCCTAACTCGCTTCACTCAAACAGAGGCAATTTTACGGTAAGCTGCGCTAAGAAAATTTACAAAAAGCTTACTAAATACTCGCTCAGCAAAATGTTGTAGGCATATCTATCTTAAAAAAATCAAAATTAGAATTGCTGTGCTTGGAGGGCTTTAGGTTGTATTAGTAAAAGGAGTGGGATGAACGAAACCCAACAATGTTCATAATCAAATTTTGGTTACACATTTAGAAATTTTCTTGAAAAATATGTAGTTATATGGTATATAAAAGAGTAATTGCTTAGTCCTAAGAAAGAATATAACGATGGGAATGATTGCTTTAATCGAATTTTGGATAGCTGTAGCTGGTACCATTATTTATATTAGTTGGAGTACTGCTATAAAGTATATTCTACTTTGGGGTTTAGGTTTTTTTTTAATTCCTTTGATAGACAAATCTCATTGGTTGTTTTTATCATGGGAAGCTATTTTAGCTATCATAATGTATCTTCAAGTTATTTATGAAAAAGCTAGCTATAAATAAAACATTGTGGGTATTTGAAGGAGTTTAGAATTAATTAGTTTATGTATATAAGTAGTTAAAAAAACGTTCACTGCGCAGAAAGTAAAAAAATAACTTTCTGCGCGGTGAACTTATCCCACACGTATTTCGATTTAAATAAGAGTGCTATAAGGTGCAGAGTAGTATAATAAAATGCATAAAAAACCACCTTCAAAAGTTATAAAGTAAAAAAACTACTTTATAACTTTTGAAGGTGTAGCCTTATTTAAAGAAGAGAAATACGGAGGAAAAAACTAAATATCAAAGGAGGAAGTAAAAAAGGTATGGCTCAAAATATATCAAAAACGTCAATGAAGCAATTGTTAGAGGCAGGTGTTCATTTTGGTCATCAGACTAAACGTTGGAATCCCAAAATGAACAGGTATATATTTGGGGAGAGAAATGGAATATATATTATTGATCTCCAACAGACTTTAGCCAAACTTAACGAAGCCTATGAATTTATTAAAAATAAGGCCATGCAAAATGAGAAGGTATTATTTGTAGGCACTAAAAAACAGAGTCAAGGGGCTATAAAAGAAGAAGCTGAACGCTCTGGAATGTTTTATGTAAATCATAGATGGTTGGGTGGAACTTTAACAAATTTTACTACTATTCGTAGAAGTATTGGTCGTTTAAAAAAGATAGAACTTATGAAAGAAGATGGGACATATGAATTAATTACAAAAAAAGAGAGATTACAACTTGAGAAAGAACGCTTAAAACTTGAAAAGGTCTTAAGTGGACTCAAGGAAATGCAAGATTTACCAGGAGTTATTTATGTGATTGATCCTAAAAAAGAACACATTGCAGTTAAAGAGGCACAGAAACTAGGTATCCCTGTAGTTTCTATAGTTGATACAAACTGTGATCCAGATATGATTAAATACATAATTCCAGGGAATGATGATGCAATAAGATCTATTAAATTAATAACCTCAAAAATTGCAGATGCTGTTTTAGAAGGTCGGGAATTGCTAGCAGCTTCTATTAAAGAGGAAAGCTCAGTAGATGAGAAAAAAATAACAGAAAAATTTAAAGATATTGCAGATGATCTAGTAGAACTGCCTGTTGATATAGAGGCCGAAAAGTTATCTACAAAAAAGAAATATAAAGATAATGAAAAAGAGGGAGTTGATAATATCCAGGAAAAAAATAAATTAAAAACAAAGGTTAAGAAGAATGAATAGATAACTGTTCGCTGATAACTGAAAAAGGGAGGAAATTAATGGCAACAACAGCAGCAATGGTGAAGGAATTAAGAGAAAGAACTGGCTTAGGAATTATGGAATGTAAAGAGGCTTTAGAATTTAGTAAGGGAAATACGGAAGAAGCGATAGAATACTTAAGAAAAAAAGGACTAGCAACAGCAGCTAAAAAAATTGGCAGGGCTGCTACTGAAGGCCTAATTAGCGCTTATATTCATCCTGGTGGTAAGGTAGGTGTCCTCATTGAGGTCAATTGTGAGACAGATTTTGTAGCTAAAACTGAAGAATTTACTAACTTGGTTAAGGATATTGCAATGCATATTGCGGCTATGAGTCCGACCTATGTTTCAGTTAGTGATGTTCCTTCTGAGATAATCGAAAAAGAGAATGAAATATACAAGACTCAACTTGAAGGATCTGGAAAACCTCAAAATATAATAGAAAAAATTGTTGTTGGTAAATTAGAGAAAGGTTTTTTTAGTCAAGTTTGTTTGTTAGAACAACCCTTTGTTAAAGACGATACTAAAAAGATTAAAGATTTAGTAACAGAGAAGGTTGCTAAATTAGGTGAAAATATTATTGTAAGGCGTTTTGTTAGGTATCAACTTGGAGCATAATTTTATTGCAAAGGAATTTGCATCTTTTTATTTGGGTTTGTGGACATTATTAATGTCAGATAAAGAAAATATTACTGACACTAATCATTGACACTGTCACTAATTTAACCTTGAGAAGGTTTGGAGACTAAAGGGAATTTATGTCTAATAATTTAAGATATAAACGTATCTTATTAAAGCTAAGTGGAGAGGCATTAGCTGGAAATCAATCTTTTGGTATAAATCCTGAGGTAATGAGAGAATTAGCCTTAGAATTAAAGGAAGTAAAAGAATTAGGGGTAGATATAGCCTTAGTTATAGGTGGAGGCAATATATTTAGGGGAATAACCGCTAGTAGTGCAGATGGAATGGATCGGGCAGCCGCTGATTACATAGGAATGTTGGCTACTGTAATAAATGGTTTAGCCCTTCAAGATTATTTAGAAAAATTGGATGTGGCTACCAGGGTGATGACTGCTATAGAAATAAAACAATTAGCAGAGCCTTATATTAGAAGAAAAGCCATTAGGCATATAGAGAAAGGGAGAATCGTAATCTTTGTAGCTGGTACAGGAAATCCATATTTTACAACTGACACAGCAGCCTCTTTAAGGGCTACAGAGATTGGGGCAGAGATAATCCTGAAGGCGACAAAGGTAGACGGAGTTTATAGTGCAGATCCTTTTAAGAATAAAGAAGCTGTGAAATATGATAAGTTATCTTATATTGAAGTATTAAAGCAGCGTTTAAATGTTATGGATGCTACAGCTATTTCTATGTGTATGGAAAATAACCTGCCAATTATAGTTTTTGATTTAAAAAAACATGATAATATTCGAAGAATATTATGTGGGGAAGAGGTAGGCACTATTGTAAAAGGAGGTTAATTTATGCAGGATTTTTTTTTAAAAAAGATAGAAGATAAGATGAAAGGGAGTGTTGAGGGATTACATAAAGAATTTTCTAATATTAGAACTGGTCGAGCTTCAACAGCCATACTAAATAATATAAAAGTGGATTATTATGGAACATTAACACCATTAGTACAGATCGCCTCTTTATCTGTTCCTGATAGTAGATTAATAGTTATTCAACCCTGGGATGTATCTGCTATTGGAGCTATAGAAAAGGCTATTTTAAAAGCAGATATTGGGATAAGTCCTTCTAATGATGGAAAGGCAATTAGATTACCTATCCCAGCCCTTAATGAAGAAAGAAGAAGAGAACTAGTTAAACAAGCCAAGAAAATTGTTGAAGAAAGTAAAATTTCTCTACGGAATATAAGAAGAGAGGCCAATGAAGAATTAAAGAGGATGGAGAAAAATAAGGAGCTTACAGAAGATGAACATCATAAACTAACAGATAAAATACAAAAGCTAACAGATTCATATACAAATAAATTAGATGAAGTATATAAAGGAAAAGAAGAGGACATACTTGAAGTTTGATATCCTTTTTAAACTATGGGCTCTGTTCGCTTGACTCCCTTCACTATATCCTACGTCTTGTAAATGGGAGAGTCAAACGGATATATACAGGTTCTATAATATCCCTCTTCATTGTGAAATATTATCATCAGCCCCCAAAAAAAATGCAATTGCTAAAAGCTATTCGCCAGCAATTCTAATTTTGATTTTTTTTAAGATAGATGTGCCTACAACATTTTGCTGAGCGAGTATTTAGTAAGCTTTTTGTAAATTTTCTTAGCGCAGCTTCCCGTAAAATTGCCTCTGTTTGAGCGAAGCGAGTTAGGCAA
>JAZDLJ010000131.1:0-14934 GCA_043802115.1 bacterium
TTGCCTCTGTTTGAGCGAAGCGAGTTAGGCAATTTAGGGAAGCAAGCTTAGAAAATTCAAAAAGACTACTTCAACGAACGAAGCAAAGATTTTTGTCTTCCTACGCCCTGCAAGATTATTTTGGAAAGATGTCTATTAAAGTCCTCTCAAAAAATTGACTTATGGAAAAAAAGGGTAGATTAAAAGATAGAAGAATCGCTCAAAAGGATGTTAGCTTTCACAACCGACGTCGTTTTGATCGCCGTTTAAATATTGATGATTTTAAAAAGCTCCTTTTTTCAGCAAAAAAGGAACGTATCCCAGGTAAAAGTCGTGTTGTTATAACAGGTATAGGTGTGGTAGCCCCAAATGGTGTTGGGAAGGATCAATTTTGGGATAATTTAAGTAAAGGGGTCTCTGGTGTCCGGCCTATTTCTACATTTAATGTAGATAAATATAATTCAAAGACAGCCGGAGAAATAGTTGATTTTGATGCGACCCATTATCTTGGGAAAAAAGGACTTCGTTCTCTTGACAGAAGTACTATCTTAATAGATACAGCCACAAAACTTGCCTTGAATGATAGTGGAATAACCATAACAGAAAAGAACACTTATGACATGGGAGTAGTAGTAGGAACTACCATGGGAAGTGTTAGTAGCATCAGCGAATTCGACAAATCAGGACTGATTGACGGTCCTTCTTATGTAAATCCTTCGTTTTTCCCAAATACTGTCATTAATTCCCCTGCAAGCCATGCCTCAATTATGTTTGATATTAGAGGTCTAAATGCAACCATTTCAAATGGATATTGTTCAGCCCTAACTGCTGCTGTCTACGCTTATGATTCTATAAATCTAAATAAGATAAGTACTGTATTTGTTGGCGCAGTGGAAGAATTCTGTAAACACACCTTTCTGGGTTTTTATAAAGCAGGATGCCTTGCATCTGCAAATTCTAAACAGAAGTTAATAGAACAATCTGTACCTTTTGATAAGAGAAGAAATGGATTAGTTTTAGGAGAAGGGGCAGGGGTTGTGGTCTTTGAAGAGTTAGAACACGCCGTGGAAAGAAAGGCTATAATTTATGGAGAGGTCTTAGGTTTTGCTAAAACCTATGATCCTGATCAGAATTCAAATAAATATCATCTCAAGGTTGATGGGACTGTCCGTGCAATGCAACAAGCCTTAAAGATGTCTAATCTCTCAACAGAATCTGTTGATTTAATTTGTGCAAGTGCTAATTCAACTAAAATGATTGATTTAATTGAAACTAAAGCAGTAAAAAAGGTTTTTTCTAAAAAGGCAGCCAGTATTCCTATAACAGCAGTTAAATCAATGCTTGGAGAAGGGTATAGTGTGTCAGGTAATCTTCAGATGATCGCTGCCCTTCTTGCTATCAATAAAGGTATTATTCCTCCTACTCTAAACTACCAGGAAAAAGATACCTATTGTAATCTAGATTATGTACCTAATAAATGTAGAAATGCAAAGGTAAATAAGGTAATGATAAATAGCATTAGTCCTAATGGCAATAGTGTTTCCTTTATTATTGGAAAATGCTTAATTCATCATTAATTAATAGACATCTTTCCAAAATAATCTTGCGGGTGAGAAGACAAAAATCTTTGCTTCGTTCATTGAAGTAGTCTTTTTGAATTTTCTAAGCTTGCTTCCCTAAATTGCCTAACTCGCTTCGCTCAAACAGAGGCAATTTTACGGGAAGCTGCACTAAGAAAATTTATAAAAAGCCTACTAATACTCACTACAGCAAATTTTTTGTCTTCTCTTGCCTCTAGATACTTAGAGAATACGGTATTTATTTTGGAAAGATGTCTACTTTATCCCCATTGCAAGTTACCACTCTACTGTATACAACAGATCAGCGCCTGTTTCAAACCCGGATTCTACCTTAATTAACCATCTCTTAGTGAGTTGATAACGAACCTGGAGGGTGTTGACATCTTCAAATAAACCAATGCCATAACTGAGATAAAGTCTTGGTGATAAATATCTCCCTATAACCAAAGAGACCTCTCCTGAGTTAGTCCCTTTTTCAACACTGACATCTTTGATTCCAAAGATACTGCCAATCCTCTTAGCAATTAATTCACCACCGGATATGGTTAAGGTTCGTGCTGCGTTATATAACAATTTTCCTTCTGCACTTGAGGCGTTACGTAAAGCTTGACCTGTGAGCAGATAAGAAAGGATATCCGCTTGTTCCATTGGAGGGGATGAAAAAAGGGTTAATTGAGGTTCTTGAAGTGTACCCTGAACATTGACACCTACTTTTACAGTATTTACATTACGAACTGCCTGTATATCTAGGTCGGGATTATTAACAGGCCCACCAGTAAAGAGAAGGCGACCTTGGCTAATCTCTAGTTTTTGACCATAGGTCTGATAGACACCATCAACGATCTCTAGTTTACCACTACCTGTAGTTACTCCTGTAGGTTCTTCTACTATCAAGACACTCCCTTTAATCCTTCCGCTTAATCCAGAGCCCTTAAATTGCACCTTATCCCCTAAGATCAATCTTACCTTCGTAGATACCTCCCATTTTTTTTCCCCTTTTTCTTCAACCTTTTTCTCATTGATAATCAGTACATCCTTTGAGACTGACACAGCCGTCTCTGTCTTGCGAGGGGTAATTGTAGCTTCAGGGATAAAAATTTCTCCTTCTGTCTTTACTTTATCCCCTTGAACGTCTATTGTTAATTGTGGAGAAACTAATGCCCAAAATTCTTGCGTCCGCACCAATTCAAAATGATCTCCTTGGAGATTGATCCTTATGACGGGCAGACCCTTTTTGGGTTGAGGAATAATCTCGCCTTCAAGTGTTATTTTCCCTGGGTCTGAACCAACCTCTCCTTTAACCTTAATAATATCTTCTTCTTCTCCATATAGAAAGATTTCTATATCTTTAAGGGTGATTCCCAAGGCAGGGATAACAGCCTGGCTGTTTTTAAGGAACGCTTCCCAACCTTTATCTTTAACCCAATTTGCCTGGAGACAAAATTGAGATGTCTTATTTATCCAACAGATCCTGTTAATCTCTACCCTTTTGTTATCCACTATTAATGACTCAGGTCGCTCTAATTTCCACGTCCCAAAAGGATCAAAGGTTAAAGAAGATTCTTCAACCCTTCCATACCAAACAGGATACTCATAACTTCCCTTGAGGTTTATAGCAATATTGTCCTTTTGAGAGACTAGTTCTAGGCTAACATTATGTTGAGAGGGAGTTCCAACCCCTGATAGTTTCAAGCTAGTTATTGGTCTAAACCCCAAGTAGAGATTGGAGGCTGTAAGGGTTGCCTCAGACCTTTTTTGTCCATGGAGATAGATGTCCCCTGATGCAGATATTTGGGCAGGGCCAGAACTAATCTGGAAGATAGGAAGGGTATAATGATCACCATTAATATTGAGTGTAGTCCTGGCAGAAAAAGGATATCCTCGTAATTCTCCCTTTAGTTGAATAATTTTAATAGTTGCCTGAAGGATATTATTCTTAATCTCCCCTGAAAAGATAGAGTTAATCCTTATTTTACCAGGCCATTTCTCCACTGTCTTACCAGAATCAATTTCATTCCCATCTAAGCGGAGCTGCCATTTAAGATTCGGCTCCCAACTTATTGAGCCATGACCTTTCACCTTTCCATCCCAAAGATTACCTTCAAGAAAATCTAAGGATAAGCCTTGAGAATCACCATTTCCTTCAGCCTTCCAATGCCCAAGGGGGATGGTTTGTCCTGTCAAGGTAGAACTTAGAACAAATTGATAATTCTCTATCGTCCCTTTAACCTTAATGTGACCTACAGGACTACTTACTAACGATTCTTCTTTTTTTAACAATGGCCAATTAAGATCATTCCATTCACCCTGGAGGTTAATCTTATTCATCCGATCCTTTATTCGGGCCTTGATTATGGCCTTAAAAGGAGAATAGACATCTTGAGTCACCTCAAGATCATCAATTGTCCCGCTTACCTTTCCAGTCCCTTTAAAGTTAAGATCAGCTTGCGGTTTAATAGACCAATTGGTCTGAAGATTAAAGGGATAATTCCCTTCAAGACTAACAATACCCTTAAATTCAAGTGATGAACCTGATTTTTGTAGGGTTAACTTATCTATCTCAACATTGCTTCCAGATGTCCTGGCATTAAGAGAGAACTCTTTTAGGATAATAGGTGAAGCATCCTGGGAATAGGAGATCATAATATCTTTAAAAAGAAGATTATTAATAACAATATTTATGGGGAGGGTGATTATAGGTAAAGGTGGCCTAGGCATTGTAGCTGTTGAGCCTTTTTTTTGTGGAGAGATTGTTACCCTGATCTTTGCGGCCTTAAATCGAGTAATCACTAATTTTTTCCATAATAAGGAGAGAGGATGCCAATCTATTTCAGCCTCATTAACATAAAGATAGAGGTTGTCATGTTGATATGTTGCATTTTTAACCCTTACTGTACCAATGAGACGACCACTAATAGATGCAACAGAAAAATTTCCGGGAATATACTTAATTATATAGGGAAAGGCTATTTTTAGTCCAGTTTCTGTAGTGATGAAAAAGCTGACACCACTAACAAGGATAAGGAATAGGGAGATTACTAACCAGAAAAGGATCTTTTTCATTTAAAAGACGTTTGTTGATTTGTTGTTTATTAATAACTACTCCAAGTCAGGTTTTTCTGAGGTAATGCAGGTTAGTTTTGTAACTAGCTGTTTAGGCACACAGGCACAAAGGCACATCAACAAATAAGTCAAAATGAGATTTGCTGCTTTGTGCCTTAACATACTGGTTTTTAACTAACACAATCACTTGGAAAAACCTAAGTTGGAGTAGTATACATTATCCATAACCTGACATCTGGTTCATAAAATCGACCCAAGTACAAGATGCAGACGCCAGGGGTGATCTGGCACACTCAAGGCATTGGCCAAATCCAGACGAATTAATCCTACTGGGGATTTCCAACGAATACCAAAACCAGCTCCATTCTCAAGGGCAGTTGAGAAATTATTCATTGTATTCCCAGTATCGTAGAATATGGCCGCACTCCAATCCCCATAGATATTCTGTTCATACTCAATACTCCCTACCAGTAGATATTTACCTCCAAGCACAGTTCCTTGGGCATCTTTTGGTCCTAAAGATTTATATGCGTACCCTCTGACACTTTGGTCACCACCAGTAAAAAAACGCTGAGATAGAGGCAATTCAGAAAATTTATCTATCAGGCTAGAACCGATTTCACCTCGTAAAATCACCCTCCCAATCCCCTCTAATCCTTGAATAAATTTTAGTTGTAATCTTGATTGAAGAAAAGATGTATCTGAACCGATAGCCATATCCGTGCCTTTAATCCTAAAATCCAGACGACTCCCGTGATACGTATAGGTGATGTTTTTAGTTGAAACCCATGACCACTTTGCCCCAGGCAAGACTAATGTAGATCGACCATTATCCTCACCTATCCTAAATTTTTCTTGTTCATAATTAAGATAAAAGGTTTCCAGCCATTTATCAAAGGAGTGATTATAGCTCGTGCCCAGGAGATATTTATCACTTCTCCTGGAAGCATAATCCTCTCTACTCCAACCAGCATTAAAGGCAAGATAATCAGTAGCAGGATCGGCTATTGGGATAATATAATGGGTAGTAATATCCTGACTAATCTCAGAGATATTAGCCTCCGTATCAAGTTTATGGCCCAGCTGATTGAGTCTCCTTACCTTCCAACCCAGACTAGCTCGAGCGCCTGTATCAGTCCCATAACCAATACCAAGGCTGAATCTTTGTCGCTCAAGAGGTTCTAGGTCAACTACAATAGGCACTTTAAAATCTTTAGCCTTGTCAGGATAAGGCTGTATCTCTACAGAACTAAAATACTCGCTATTGTTCAGAGAATTCTGTAACTCGGATAATTTAGATATTATATAAGGGGCACCCCTTTTGAAAGGGATAAATTTCTTTAAGTAATCAGGGTCAAGGATATCCTGCTTAAAGGTAACTTCTCCAAAACGATAACGTTCACCAGTATCAAAGGATAAGATGATTGAGGCGCTATTCTCTTTAAGATTAATCCTTATCTCATGCTCAATCAATTTGGCATCAAAATATCCTCGTTCATTAGCTATTGAATATAACCTCTTTTTTGTCTCTTCATATTGAGCATGACTTAGAGTGGAACCTTTTTTAATAGGAAATTTTTTAATAAATTCCTGGAATTGGGGATCGTCTGCACCATTCCCTTTAATCGTTATCGTTATATCTTTAACTTTTACTTGTGGGCCTAAATTTATCTGATAATAGGCATACCACCCCCCATTCTTTTGAACAAGATCGGAGTGGATTGTTGGTTTATAGTAACCAAATGGCTGTAAGGCAGACCTTATTTCTTTCGGGGACTGTTCATGAAGTCTTTGTAAACGATATTCAGAGAGGTAGGGAGAATCCCTTTCTTGGTAGATAGTCAAATATGCCAGGACATTCTCTTTTAATTTTCCAGCAACACCTTTTACTTCTATCTTAAGGGGGATCTGGGCTTCGGCTGTTAAGACCACCAGGCTTAAAGAAAGGATCAACAATAAAATGAGAAAGAGGGTGTTATATTTTGACTTGTGCAATTAAAATTACCTGTAGGAGCAAACCCTTACGATTGCCTAAATGATTAAGAAGTGAATATGTGAACCTAAAAGTTTAATTTTAACCCTTTTACGGTATGATTGAACAAACTTACTTAATTGTTTAATAAAAATAAATGGATTAGTTCCATTTCTTATGAACCTTTTTCCACTTCTCCAATCTTCAACATTTTTCCTTAAACTAAGTTTGACAACTTTTTTATTGTAATTTGTTTAATATCAATAAAATATATCAGTGAATCTATTTTTTTTCAACATTACATCTACACTACATTTTGTTTTTCCTTTTGTGATATTTTATATGTGGTGATATAATAAAATAATTTATACGCAGATATATTCTATTGAAAAAGTTAAATAATTCAATATAGGTGAAAATGTAGTGTTGAAAAAATATTTAAAAATCGTAACTTCTCAAAAAGTGTGGGGTAAAAGTAAAAAGCATCAATAAAATAATCTTATAGCTTAAAAAATTCAAAAAGATTACTTCAACGAACGAAGCAAAGATTTTTGTCTTCTTACACCTTGCAAAATTATTTTGGAAAGATGTCTATTGTTCTTTCATATTGGCAATGACATAATTGAATGGTATAATTTACTAATGAGTATCAGTATTGCAAAAAAGCCAAAATTTAATATTTTAGGACTATGGATTTTAATACAGTTTTAAAAATAATTCTTGACAGTTTTCAAGAAAAAGATGTACGTTATGCAGTTATTGGAGGATTTGCTTTGGGGCTGCTTGGTGTACCCCGTGCCACTGTAGATCTAGACTTTCTTGTCTATCATGAAGATATTTCAAAAATAGATACAATTATGAAGACCAATGGTTATGAATGTTTGTATAAGAGTGAGAATGTTTCTCAATATGTTTCACCTCTTAAACTCTTTGGAGAAATAGATTTCTTGCATGCTTTCAGAGCAATATCCTGTAAAATGATTGAACGAAGTATTGGAAAAGAGATATTTGAAGGCAAGCTTAAAATAAAAGTATTAATGCCTGAAGATATCATTGGTTTAAAAGTGCAGGCTATCGCTAATGATGAAAAGAGGCTGTTTCGAGAGTATGCGGATATAGAAGCTTTAATGGAACATTATACTATAAAATTAGACTGGCAATTACTTAGAGAATATTTTTCCATGTTTGAACTAACAGATAGGTTTAATGAATTGAAACAAAAGTATGGAAAGGTTAAATAGACAGGAAAGAGAAGAGTTTATTTCCTTTTCTAAATCTCTTAAGCTAAAAGAGGATTTAAGGCATATCTCTGATAATAGATATAATCCATTTGTAATTAATGATGAAGTAAATGTTGACACATTTGTAAAATTTTTAACGGAATATAATTATTTCATTAATCATACCTGTAAACGATTTCGAAAAATTGTTGATAAAATTATTAAACTTTGATCATCTCCCACCCGCCAAGTTAGCATTATTTCGGGGTCGCACTTCAAGTTTTCTGATTTACTGATTGAATAACAATAACACTGAATCTCTTTTAGGCATTAAACGACACTTTTTAAGGGAAAATTTGAAGCTTTAAAAACATAGAGATCCTCGTCCATCCATTAATAACTTTTGAAAGATAAGCATCTTACTTTTTAAGAGAAATATTGTATTGAAACTCTAAGTACAGGACAAAATTTTACTAATTACTTGATCTATTTGACACAACTTGTTAGAGATTCATTACTTTTCCCCGAAGGGGATTAATGTGAGTAGCCGTGGGTTTTAACCCACGGAAAGGAATAAAAATAATTCTTCGACCCCGGAGAGGTCGTGGTTGTTGTTTTAATTTCTACCATGGGTTGAAACCCATGGCTATTCAAATCTATCCCCTTCGGGGAAAACCGGCAGGGCACTAATTTAATTGTGCAAGCTGAATTTTTGTCCTGTACTTAGATTGAAACTACAAAAGGTAAAAAAAAAAGCAGAAGACATGGAAAAAAAGGAAAAAGAGCAGATCTTGAGAACTTTTTTTGGAGTAAACTTTTTATTTAAAGAAAGAAAAACTTCGGAATTGGAGAGATTATTCGATATAAATGATACTACTCGCTTATTTGATTTTGGAATAGAAATTGAAGACGTTAGTCTAAAAAGGGCTCTTAAAATTAACAATAAACTGCTAAATTTAAAAATTGATTTGTCAGAAAAGACTATTTTATTTAATTTAAATTTTCATTTTCCAATAAATAATTATTTAAGTGAATTAAAAGAGAATTTAGCTCTATCTAGTATCGTTTCTTTAAAAGAGTTATCTTTTAAATTATTAAAAGAAACATATGATTTACAATTAACTAATTGAATTTATAATATGATCAAAAAAATTAGTATCCAACAATATAAATCACAAGATGACTTCGATCAATATAAGCAAGAAGAAACGATTGATGATGAATTAGAAAAAGAAGAAACATCTAGCGAAAAAACAATAAAATGGATAGATGTATCTTCTAATAATAAACTAGAAGTTGAAATGAGCTTTGATGCTTCTGTAAGTGTTTTAGATGTAGCTTCGTATATTTTAAAAAAAATAGGTACTATGACAACAATGAAATTACAAAAATTGGTTTATTATTCTCAGGCATGGTCTTTGGTTTGGGATGAAGTACCACTTTTTAAAGAACCTATAGAGGCATGGATGAGCGGTCCCGTTGTTAGAGAACTATTTAATTACCATCGTGGCCAATTTCAAATTTCTTCAGTTGCAACAGGGAATCCAGATATATTAAATACTACTACTCAAAAAGAAACGGTTGAGGCAGTAGTTAATTATTATGGTAAGTATTCTTCTCAATGGTTAAGTGACTTAACTCATAAAGAAGACCCTTGGAAGAATGCCAGGCATAATATACTTGATACTCAAAGAGGAAATAAAATTATTAGTCTTCAATCTATGGCCGAGTATTATGGCTCACTTCCTCCTGAAGAGTAAACACTGTGACGAAAAAAAATAAAAAGCCTAGTAAAAATCTAAATCCTACCTTTAAGAAAATCCCACGCACTGATCCAAAAAATATCCCTAATTACGATTCTTGCCCTTCCTGGCAACTCACATTTCTTGATATTGATGGAGAATGGGGTTGGAATAAGATAGATAAGGAATTTTTTTTAACACTATTTTCCCTAAAATAAAAAGTTTTGAATGTAGAACATGGTCTGAAATTTTTCAGGATAGCAAAAATAATCATCCTATAGAAGTAGAAAAATTTCCTAATAAAGTTCAAAAACGTTTGGAGAAATTATCGTTAGATGATACAGAAGAATTGTTTTCTTTGCGGTTGTCAGGGAGAGAAAGAATATATGGGATTATGCAAGGTAACATACTTAAAATAATCTGGTATGACCCTGAGCACGAAATATATCCTGTTTCAAAAAAACACACATAATACTTACTCTGTTTATTTCGTTAATCAAGATTCAGTTTTTGCTTTCGTATATTGGAGGAAATATATAGAGAGATAGAGGGTGATAACGGATATCACTATCTATCAATTTGGCAGACATAGTGTAGCTTCTCAGGCTGTAAATAATGGGATACCATTAAATCTAATCGGCTCATTTCTTAGTCATAGTGACACAAGGACGACTAAGAGATACAGTCATCTTAATCTTGATGGACTAAAAAAGATGGTTACTTCCAGGAAGGAAAAAGGAAAGGTAATCAAGCTAAAAAAGGATAATCTTGGGGACAGATTGGGGACGCAATAATAGGCCAGCTTTTAAATTAATAATATTAATTTTCAAGTAGTTAGCTGGTGGAGGACAGGGGATTTGAACCCCTGGCCCCTGCCTTGCGAAGGCAGTGCTCTCCCTCTGAGCTAGTCCCCCGCTGTCACTTCCAAACACTTAATATAATCTCGTTACTTCCAACATTTGCCACTTCGATATTATAATCCCCAACCTTCAATCCTTTTAGCTCCCTGGCAAAATTTTCAGATTCTGTAAAAACTGTTATCTCTTCTCCTGTATAGATTGACTTTTGTCGTAAACACTCCTTAAATCGTTCTATAAGATAATCAGGGACTTCTCCTTGTATATTAATATTTATCTTTCTTGGCTCAAAGATAAAATTTAGATTAGTTAAATCATCTTTTAAGGTCTTTAAATCAATCGTAGCCGTACAAACAACCTCTATTTCACGAGTATCTTCTTTTTTTTTGGTAACCTTATATTCTCGTACATGCCTACTTATGTCAATCGTAGAAGGGTACATTCTTAAATTTATGCCTAAATCTCCAATAGCTTTTTTGCCAGCTTCTTCAAGTACTAATCTAGTGGCTTCCTTTTCATAATCTATTAAATCAGTTGCTCGTTTTCTTTCTTCAATAAGATACTTCCTTTTTTCTCGATATTTCTTTATCTCTTTTGACCCTCTATATTTACTAACCCTATAAATCTCACCCGTATATCCCTCTCGGACACTCCACGGCATCATTATATCAATATGTTTATTATATGTTGCAGATACGTCATAATTTCTTATTATTAATCCCTTAACCTTACTAGAGGTCTCTTTTACTACAGGTTCTGTTAAACTAATAGTTACTTTATTGTCCTTAAGTTCTTCTCCTTTTTCTTTAGCTATATCTCTTTTAGCCTTTTCAAGATATTTTTTAACCATTCTAGCATCTGTTGAATAAGGTTCAACTTCTAAAAACTTAGTATAATAATAAATAGCCTTAGCATTATCATTTAAATCAGAATCATAAGTAACACCTAAATTATATAAAACATCAGCATATTCCGAATATATTGCAAGAGCTCGTTCATACTCTTCAACGGCTTTATTGAATTTACCTGATTCCGCATAGTTATTTCCTCTATCTTTATAGACCTCAGCTTCTTTGAGTGTTCCAGCTAAACTTGGGGGGGCATAATTATTAATTAGTGTTATAAATACCAGGAAGATGACAACAATTGCCTTTTTCATTTTATTATTTCATTGATTTTGTTCTTTATTTAACCACTCTCGATACGCAAGTTGGCCAACTTGCCTCATTTGTTTAATTGTCTCAACAGGATCTTTAGCTCCGAATATAGCTGAACCTGCTACAATAACATTTGCTCCAGCCGTAACTATCTGACTAATATTATCTAGCTTGACACCGCCATCTACCTCTAAATCAATATCTAATTTCCTTTGGATTATAATATTTCGTAGTTTGGAAATCTTATTTAATACCTCTGTTATAAAACGTTGCCCTCCAAAACCTGGATTAACCGACATTAATAACACCATATCAATTTCAGAGATAATGTGCTCAAGGGTGGCTAGAGAGGTTGTTGGATTAAGGACAACACCACACTTAATCCCCTTTTCCTTTATCAGGGTAATTGTTCTATGGAGATGGTAACAGACCTCTACATGAACAGTAATGATGTCGCTACCTGCCTTAATAAAACTTTCAATAAATTGATCTGGATTATTAATCATCAAATGGACATCTAAGGGTATGTCGGTCACTTTTTTTATTGCTTCTACAACTAATGGACCAATTGTTATATTTGGGACAAAATGTCCATCCATAACGTCAATGTGGATAAGATCTACACCGCCTTTTTCTATCTTCTTGATCTCATCACTAAGACAGCTAAAATCTGCTGAGAGAATTGAGGGGGCTATTTTAATCATTTTTATAAACCTTATTTAGCCCTTATCCAAGTCCTCTCTCTGAGGAAGAGGGTTTGGGGGGAGGAGGCATCACTCACTTATCAGCGGTGGCTCTAAACTGTGATCACTATCCTCTAAATTAATTTGAGGTATATCTTGTAAAATTTCCTGGTTTTTCTTAACTACTTCTTTGTTAACTAACAAATCGACCTTATCTCCTGTCCCTGCTCTATAACCTGCCTTTGGCTCTTGATTGATAACTACATTTTCTTTTATGTCTTCATCAAATTCGTATCTTATCTTACCAAGGTAAAGACCTAGATTATTTATAATCAGGGTTGCTGTCTGAAGATCTTTTCCAACAATATCCGGCATAATAAATATCTTTGTCCTCTTCCCTTTACTTACTAATAAATCAACAGCGCTGCCTCTTCCTGTCCTTTCTTGTTGCAGAGGTACCTGGGCAATTATACAATCTTTAGGTATACTTTGATGATAAACATTCGTTACTCTTCCTAAATTTAATCCATTTTTTTTTAATATCGTTTGTACTCGATAAAACGATTCGGTAACAAGATTTGGAATTACAACCTGTTCAGAACCCTTACTGATGACAACTGTTATATTTCTTCCCTTCTTTACAATTGTATTAGCAGGAGGATTTTGAGATATAATATAATTTTCAGGGATTATCTCACTATATTCAGGGCTATCATCACTCAATCTCGGATTTAATCCAACCTTATCTAATTCTTCCCAGGCCTGAACACTACTTTTATTCACTAGATTTGGGACTAATACCTCATCTACCTGGATTACTGACTTCATGGCGATAAAGGCGCTTATTGTTCCTAGTATTAGGAAGAAGATTAATATAAAAAGGTATTTAATTATTTTAAAATATCTACTATTCATATGAAAATAATGTTAGTCATTACTTAGGAATAAAAATTTAACGTGAGTTCGACATAAACGTGAGTTCGACATAAATGTAGGGAATGTTAATGAAATATCATCCCCAAGCAAACTTCTTATTAGTACACTAAATATTGTAAAACCAAAAGTTATCCTTGTAACAGGCATAAAGTAAAAAAAACTACTTTATGCCTGTTACAAGGATAACTTCATCCTGGCAATAAAAAAACCATCTAGACCTTGTTCATCAGGCAAAATCGTAATCCAACCGTTTTCAGCTTTTAAATTATATCTTGAGGCTAGGGAAGAAAGGTCGTCTGTCTCAAATGCCCCTGAATTTCTTAGAAAATGCCTTACAACATCTGTAGTCTCTTCTGTCTCAGAACTACATACACTATATATAATCTTACCACTATCTTTTACATACCTACCAGCCTTAGATAAAATTGCCTTTTGTATCTTACTAAACTTCTCTATATCTTCCTTACCACGTGTCCATTTGATCTCAGGGTGTTGCCTGATCATACCTAGAGCAGAACAAGGAGCATCCACTAAGACCTTATCAAACCTTCCTTGGTATCCTTCATTATATTCACTCACATCTTCTTGTCTAATCTCAGCTATCTTGACGTTCATCTTTTTTATATTCTCTTCAAGTAATCTTAAACGAGATTTATTATTATCTAAAGCCAGGATATAACCTTGATTCTTCATCAACTGAGCCAGGTAAGAGGTCTTGCCCCCAGGGGCAGCACATAAATCCAGGATACTTTGATCAGATAACGGTTCAACCACCTGAGTTGCTATAACAGATGAAGTCCCCTGGATATAAATTAATCCTGTAGCTAAGAGGTCTTTAATCTGATCCATCCCCTTATGCTCATTAATTTGAATTACATCTTCAAACAAGATAGAACCCGCAAAATTGATTTCTCGTTCTTTCAAAGACCTCTCTATACTCTCCTTATCGGTCTTTAGGGTATTTATCCTTAGAGACAAAAACGGAAGGGTATTATTAGCCTCACAAATATTAATCGTTCTTTCAAGCCCAAATCTGTCAACCCATCTCTTAAACAGCCACAAGGGATGAGCATAATTAATAGCTAAAGAACTCTCATCCCTCTGTATTGTTAATCGTTTATTAATTACTTTATCATATCCGTTTAAGACCTTCCTTAATATGGCATTTACCAGATTAGCTACCCCCTGATGTCCATGTCTTTTAGCAGATTCAACTGCCTCATTTATAACTGCATATGAGGGTACCCTGTCAAGGTAGATTAATTGATATGCCCCAAGTCTTAATATATTTCTAATCCATGGGGTTAGGTCATAAACGTCTCTCTCTAGATAATTATTAATCACCCAATCCAGTTTACTTTTAAATCGGGTAACTCCATAAACCAGTTCTGTTAATAAACCGATATCTCGAGTTTGAATCTTTTTACCACTTACTACATCAGAGATTAAAGAATCAACATGAGCCTTATTAACCTCAACCTTGTAAAGTACCTTAAGGGCAACTTCTCTTACACCTAGCTCTTCCCCCCATTCACCTCTCCTCATTCCTCAGTCAACTCCATCTTTTTCGATTCACCAATTCACCAATTCAGTATCTTTTCCTCCAGCAATTCTCATTTTAATTTTTTTTAAGATAGATGTGCATCCAACATTTTGCTGAGCGAGTATTTAGTAGGCTTTTTGTAAATTTTCTTAGCGCAGCTTCCCGTAAAATTGCCTCTGTTTGAGCGAAGCGAGTTAGGCAA
>JAZDLJ010000132.1:0-7941 GCA_043802115.1 bacterium
AGGCAATTTTACGGGAATCTGTGCTAAGAAAATTTACAAAAAGCCTACTAAATAACTCACTCCAGCAAAATTTTTGTCTTCTCCTGCCCTAGATACCAAGAGAATACAACATTTATTTTGGAAAGATGTCTAGTATATAACGCCCTTTCAGGGCTAAAGCCAAAAACTAAAAAAAATAACATTTAACAGGGATAAAGTAAAAAAGCTACTTTATCCCTGTTAAAATGTAGCAAGTTGATTCATCTGTAAAATAGGCAACATCATAGCCATAATTAAAAAACCAACAATACAGCCTATAACCAAGATAATAATCGGTTCTAAGAGCGCAGTGAATATCCTAAGTTTTCTGTCTAATTGTTGAAGATAGGCCTCTGAGATCTCATTAAGCACTTCCTCCAGCCTTCCTGAACCCTCTCCTACAGCAATCATTCTTATAAAAAACTTAGGGAAAAAAGTCCTCTTTTCCAGACTTTTTGCGATTAATTCTCCAGAGGCAATATCCTCTAGCACAAGTTTTAATTGAGCAACCAGAACAGGACTTTCTACTGTGAGCATAGCTACCTCTAAAGATTCAACAATAGGCATCTTACTCGCTACTAGAGAGGCTAGGCTTTGAGTAAAACTAACAATTACTTCATCTTTAGTCATACCTCGCAATAAGGGCAAATTTTCTTTCAAAGTTTGCCAGACCTTTTTTCTTTTTCCCTTATTTGAGAAGCCAATAATTAATATAAGCGAGAGTCCACCCAGGGTTAACCAAAAATACAATGGATTTTTACCCATCTTTAAAAGGATATTAGTAACAAACGGTAAACTTACGGAAGAATTATCAAAAATAGCCCCAAGTCGTGGGATGATAAAGTAGATAAAGATAATAATAGTAATAATACCAACAAAGGCCATGATAGAAGGATAGATTAAAACTGCTATGACCTTGCTTCTCAATTCATCTTGTCGTTGGTAGTGTTGCCTTATCCTTTCAAAAGCGTCATCTAGTCTCCCACTCGCCTCTCCTGCCTTTACAATACTTATGTAAAGTTTAGGAAATAGTTGAGGAAATTCTTCAAGCGCTGCTGATAAATTTTCCCCTTTCTTTATTAAGGTATATACCTCTGAGATAACCTCTCGAAGAGATTGATTTTCTGTCTGCTGATGTAAGATATCCAGGCTCTCTAATAGTTCCATCTTTGACCTGATTAAACTCCGAAACTGCTGGGTAAAGATCAGGATATCGTTATCTTTTATCTTTTTCTTTTTTGCAACCTGGGAAATTCCCCTTGTTTTTCCCTTAGAATTAGTTGCCTGGGTTTTAGAAGTAGGTAATCCTATATTAAGAGGATAGAGTCCTGTCTGCGATATCTTATGCAAGGCAGCGGTCTCATCATCAGCCTCAATGGATCCTTCAATTATCTCATCTAGTCCTTTTTTAGCTTGATAATAGAAAGTTGGCATCTCACCCTCCCAATTGCGTAACCTTCAATACCTCTTCTGGAGTAGTGATCCCTTCTTTTACCATCTGCCATCCGTGTTCCCATAGGGTCACCATGCCCTTTTGTTGAGCAACTTTTTTTACCTCACTGGCAGCGGCTTTTTTTACAACTAGTTCTTTAATTTCATCATCAACAATTAAGACCTCATGCAAAGAGGTCCTTCCCCTATAACCTAAAAAATTACATTTTTTACATCCTTTACCATAATAAAAAATATTATTCTCAGTACAATTGTTATAAGGTATAGGAGTAGTCTTCTTTTCTTTACAATCAGGGCAGATAATTCGCACTAAACGTTGAGCGATAAAGGCATTTACTGAAGAGGCCAAAAGAAATGGCTCGATCCCCATATCAAGCAATCTGGTCACCCCACTTGCTGCATCATTGGTGTGGATCGTTGAGAAGACCTTATGACCAGTAAGGGCAGTACGAATAGCTAGTTCTGCGGTCTCGAAATCTCGAACCTCACCTACCATGATTACATCCGGATCGTGCCTCAATATACACCTTAAGGCGCTGGCAAAGGTAAAGGTAACCTCTGGCTTTACCTGCGTCTGCATAATTCCCTCCAACTCATATTCAATAGGGTCTTCAATAGTAATAATCTTAGTATCCATTATATTAATATGACTGAGACAGGCATATAAGGTAGTTGTCTTACCAGAACCTGTTGGCCCGGTGATAAAAAGTATCCCATATGGCCTGCTAATTAATGCCTTTAATTTTTCCAGATTTCCTGAAGACATGCCTAAATCTTCCAGCCTAAATAATAAAGAAGTAGGTAGTATCCTGATTACAATGTCAGGGGCAAATGGACCAGGTATAATAGATATCCTTAAATCATAGATATTATCTTTCACCTTAACAACAGCCCTTCCATCCTGGGGGATACGACGTTCAACCACGTCAAGCCCAGACATAATTTTAATCCTTGAGACTATAGCCGGATGTAGATATTTTATCTCATCAGGGAGTTTTAGCTCATAAAGAACCCCATCAATACGCTGTCGCACTCTCACCTTATTTCTAAAAGGCTCAATGTGGATATCTGTGGCTCGATTTGAGATGCCTTCATTGAGTATTTGATCTACTAACTTAATTACTGAGGCACTTTCCTCATTAACCTTGCCAATCTCTTCTATCTTTACTTCTTTATTTTGTTCTTTATGTTTAGAATCTGCATTCTTTAAAATTTTTTCAACCGTCTCAGCGCCAGTGCCATAATATCTCCTGATCGCTGCTATAATCTCTTTAGCCGGACAAAGGACTATCTTTGTATCGTATCCTAATTGTAATTTTATATCCTCAGCAGGCCAGGCAATTAAGGGATCCGAGACCGCCATGGTTAGGCATGAATCTTTAAGCTCAAGAGGTATGAATTTATAGTGCCAGACAATCTTGGCTGGCACTGCCTTTATAATCTCAGAAGAAATCTTTACATCTTCAAGATTTATATAAAAAGGCAAACCTAATTGTTCACCTAAAGCGCTTAAAAACTCAGCCTCTGTAATCATTTTTTCATGCAAGAGAATCTTTCCTAAAGATTCCCCAGTACGTTCAGATTCTTCTAAGGCCTTCTCCAACTGTTCATCGGTAATTAATTTTCTATCTAATAAGATCGAACCTAATTTTGCCATTGGTTAACCCTCCTCAATCTCCTCAATCCCACCTTTCATATAAAACTTCTCTTCTGATACGTGGTCCAATTCTCCATGGACAATCTTTTCTATCCCACTAATGGTTGCCTCTAAAGGGACATATTTCCCTGGTCGGCCAGTATGTAACTCTGCTGTAAAAAATGGCTGGGTTAAAAAATTCTGGAGCCTACGAGCTCGATCATAAACGATCTTTTCCTCTTTTGATAATTCTTCTTTACCAATAATCGCAACAATCCTACTCAATTCCCGATATTTTTGAAAATGCCTCATTGCCTCTTGAGAGACCTCAAAGTGCCTTCGTCCAATAACATCAATGTTCATGAATCCACTCGTGGAGAGTAAGGGGTCAATGGCTGGATAAAGTCCTCGTTGAACATAGTCACGAGAAAGTACCATCACAGATAATAAATGGGTAAATATGGCTACAACAGCAGGGTCAGTAAGATCATCCGCAGGTACATATACAGCCTCTATTGCTGTAATACTAGCCTTATCCTGAGATCTGATATGTTCATGAAATTGACTTACCTCAGAGGTCAAGGTTGGTTGATAACCTGTTTCAGAGGGTATCCTTCCTAATAAAGTAGAGAGTTCTGCTCCTGCCTGAACAAATCGAAAGACATTATCCATAAAAAAAAATGGTCTCCCTCCCTTGTTGTAATAATGATTCTGCAATAGCTATCCCTGTGTGGGCAATCTCAAATCTTGCCCCGGAAGATTCATTCATCTGACCAAAGGCAAGAATTGATTTTTTCAAGAGCCCAGTCCTTACAAATTCTTCATAGAGGTCATTTCCTTCCCTTATACGTTCTCCAACCCCAATAAATACACAGGCAGCATTTTCTTGTTTAGTAATGATATTATGAATAATCTCAAGGATCAATAAAGACTTTCCAAGGGCAGCCCCTCCCATTATACCTGTCTTTGATCCTTTTATTAAAGGAAAAAAAAGATCGATTAGCTTGATCCCTGTCTCTAAGATGTCAAAGTTTAATCCCTTTCCTTTTTTAATAGATATAGTCGGTGATTCTTCTTTATCTTGATTATAAACTGAATAAGTCTTTCCTGGATCAATCGGACCTTTATGGTCTATTGGTCTCCCCAAGACATTTATCATCCTTCCAAAAAGATTATCAACCTGGGGAATGGAAAGGGTATCCCCTTTCGCAATACATTTAGCGTTTCGTTGCAATCCATAAAGTGGATTAAAAGATATACACCTACAGATATTATTATCCCTGTGTTCTATGACCTCTAAGACAATCTCTTCTCCATGATAGGTTTGAGTATAGAGTAATTCTCGAATCATAGGTAAGAATTGGGTATCGAATCTTACATCGACCACCCCACCGGATACAGCTACTATATTACCTTGTTTTTCCATCTTCTTGCCTTTTCATCTTCTTGACTTCTTGTCTTCTTCTTTTTCCCCATGATTAATTTAGATACCGAGACCTCACGGATAGTCTTGTCATTTAGGGCATGTAACGTTTTAAAGTATTCCATCGTTGACTTTTCTTTTAAACGTAATAATTCTTGATTGCTACTTTCTAAGTACATAGCCCTTACTGAATATTCAGTAAATTTTGTAGACCAAAAGATCTCATTTAGCATGTATGTTATCCAGAGGGTAACAAGACCCTCTAATACCCTACCAGGTGAAGGATCATTACTTACCTCATATTTATTTCCATTACTAGTTTCTTTTTTTAACAAAGGAAAGGGAAGTAACTGCAAATGATCTATTTTATAAGAAGTAAAGGAGATGAACTTGGGATATACAAAAATAATCTTATTAAATCTTTTTTTGTATTCGCTAATAAGATAGTTACGCATTCCTATCGTCTCTGAAATCTTAATATCATCTTTCAGACCAGGAAATGAAAGGAAACATTCATTTTTTTCCTTTAAATAACGTTTCCCCTTTTCACCTAAGACTATAATTTGATCATTAGGCTCTCTTTTATACTCTATGGCCTTTTTTAAAAGGGATGAATTCAAATCTCCTAAAAAACCTTCATCCGAGGTTGCGACCAGTATCCCAGCCGCCTTCGGGGAACTTTTGTTTAACAAAGGATTGTTGTTTAATTCATTTTTATCTAACAGATTAAATGTTAGTTGAAGTTCTTTGTTAAATTCAGTTGTAGAGGGTTTTCTGGCCTGTATCTGTCTAAATTGAACAAGGGATACTGTCTTTAAGACATCGATAATATTCCCTATGTCTTTAATGCTTTCTTTTTCTTGTTTTAGGACGTTTAATGGGATCATTTAAAAAAGTCAACCAATAATTTATCTAACTGAGTTTTTATCCCCTCGGATAAATTTTTATCTGACCAAATTTGCCCAATAATCTCTGGACGAGTCTTTGTAAGGTAACTAAAAAATTCATCTTTAAATCTCTTTACGGTTGGCGCTGGCAGAGCCTCTAATATCCTACGTTTAAAGGCATAAAAAAGGATAACTTCTTCTGCAAAGCTAATCGGTTGATTATTTGATTGAATAAATAATTCACACAAGGTATTTCCTCTTTTTAACTGTTGTTGGGCTTCACTAGATAATTTTGTATTTAACTTGGTCATGGAAAGCAGTTCTCTATATTGGACATACTCAAGTCGTAGGCCTGAGCTCACCTCTTTAATTGCCTTATATTGTACCTTGCTGCCAATACGTGATACAGAGAGTCCCAAATCAATAGCTGGTTTAAATCCCTCATGAAATAAGGCGAGATTTAAATAAATCTGCCCATCTGTAATAGATATGATATTGGTCTGGATATAACCTGTAATATCACCCTGTAATGCCTCAACAACAGGAAAAAAGGTCATAGTCCCTTTATCTCTAAAATTACCTGCCCGCTCCAAGAGAGAAGAATGGGCATAAAATATATCCCCGGGATAGGCCTCTCTTCCAGGTGACCTTTCCATCAAAAGTGATATCTGACGATACATCCAGGCATGTTTAGTTAGATCATCAAAGACAACAAATACATCTTTACCTTTATCTACAAAATATTCACCAATGGCCGCTGCAGCATATGGGGCAAGATATTGTTCCCCGGCAGATGTATTCGCAGCAGCTGAGAGGATAATCGTATGATCCAGGGCATCCTTTTCTAATAAGGCATAAACAATGTTCTTTAAACTAGCAAAACTTCCTCCTATCCAACAATAGATACAAATGACATCCTTGTCCCTCTGGTTGATAATAGTATCAAGACATAAGCTGGATTTACCCGTTCGTCTATCCCCAATAATCAACTCTCTCTGGCCTTTACCAATTGGGATATTCATATCAATAGTCTTAACCCCAGTTAGTAACGGATCAACAACCTCAACTCGTTCCATAACACCAGGGGCCTCTCTAAATATAGGGATCGAAGTTGTTGATTCAATATCACCACTATCATCAATTGACTTGCCAAGACTATTGACCACTCTCCCCAAATACTTGTCTCCAACAGGTATACTCAGGACTTCTGTTAAGGTAACAACCTCATCCCCCATTACAATCTTTTCAGAACTTCCAAAGGCTATAATCAGGACATCTTCCGGTGTATAGCCCATGATCATTCCTTTGGTCTTATCACTAAACTGCACAAGTTGACCATAAACACAAAAATTAAGCCCTGACACTTTAATAATATCGTGCTTAACCTCTGTTACATAGCCAACTTCAGTAATATCGATGATTGGGATATTAATCATAAAGTAATAGAATTCAATTTTAGGTCTTCTTCAAGACTTGATTTAATCTTTTCCATCTTTTTCTTTAGACTTCCATCAATAACCATAGCCCGAATATTAATAATTAATCCGCCAATTATTTCACGATCTACAATCTCTTCAAGTTGCACCGACTTATCCATCTTTTCCGAAAATACCTCTATTAATTTTTGTTTCTCTTCCTGATCTAAGTTATAAGGGGTATATACCCTTATGCGATCAATACGCTCTAGAAACTTATCTCTTGAGATACCACGGATCTCTTCAATTATTTCTAAAACCAAGAGGTGTTGAAGGGCATCTTTTCCCTTATCACTAAAGAGAAATTTTATTATCCTGGTTGCGTTATTTATTGTCTGATCATGAAAGTTACTAATAAGGTTTTGTTTTACCTTCTCTAATATCTTCTTACTCTCCTCTAATCTCTCCTGATATTCTTTCTCCGCCCTTGTCTTCCCTTCCTGATATATAATATTTTCTTTTCGATTGGCCTCATCAATAATCATTTTTGCCTTTTCCTGAGCCTTTAAAACCTCTGCCTCCCTTTTGAGTTTTAAGGCTTCAAACTCTTTTGCTAATTTCTCAGCCTGCGCCTCATTCTCGTGTTGAAGCTTTTTAAGTCTAGCTACTGCTTTATTCAAATACTTTGAAAAAAACATTTTTAATCCAAAGATCAGGATTATAAAGGTAATGATCATGATAATCATCAATTGATAAAACAATAAATTAGACATAGTTTATCTCCCCTATTTTGGTAAGTATTCGGTGATCCCTTTTGGTTAAAATATTTGTCATAGATGCAAACAAAGAAGTCAAGAAGACGAGAAGTCAAGAAGGCAAGAAAATAAGGAAGTAAGACGTTAAGATAATTACGTAGAGATTATTCTTGTCTTCTTGTCTTCTTGTCTTCAGTAAAGGTTTACTGAATATCAGCAATTCTCATTTTAATTTTTTTTAAGATAGATGTGCATCCAACATTTTGCTGAGCGAGTATTTAGTAGGCTTTTTGTAAATTTTCTTAGCGCAGCTTCCCGTAAAATTGCCTCTGTTTGAGCGAAGCGAGTTAGGCAA
>JAZDLJ010000133.1:0-4005 GCA_043802115.1 bacterium
TCTTCAAATTTCATGGAAACAAAATTAAGTTACAATTTAACCAGGTTTAGTTTTTCGCCCTGAAAGGGCGTTATATCCTAGCCCAGGGCGTTGCCCTGGGCTGATATATAACGCCCTTTCAGGGCTAAAAACTAAACCTGGTTAAATTCTAACTTAATTTTGTTACCATGAAATTTGAAGAGGATACTTTGCTTCTTTAAATTGCCTAACTCACTTCGCTCAAACAGAGGCAATTTTACGGGAAGCTGTGCTAAGAAAATTTACAAAAAGCCTACTAAATAATTCACTCCAGTAAAATTTTTGTTTTCTTTTGCCCGTAGATACCTAAAGAAGACAATATTTATTTTGGAAAGATGTCTAATATAGAAATTCTAAAAGTTATAGTCTTTTTTTTTTAAATTTAATTCAAAAAGAATCATCCTTCCAACAGAGATAAAGTAAAAAAGCTGCTTTGTCTCTGTTGGAAGGGTGAGCGAGGTATTATGAAAAACGAAAATTTAAGAAATGTTGCAATCATTGCCCATGTTGACCATGGTAAGACGACCTTGGTAGATTGGATGTTGAAACAGGCAGGTATCTTTCGGGATAACGAGAAAGTTCATGACAGAATCATGGATAGTATTGATCTTGAACAGGAAAAAGGTATTACCATTATGGCCAAAAATACTGCGATTGACTATAATGGTGTAAAGATTAATATTGTTGATACCCCAGGTCATGCAGATTTTGGCGGTGAGGTAGAGAGGATAATGAAGATGGTCGATGGGGTTTTATTACTGGTTGATGCCTCAGAAGGTCCTTTACCTCAAACAAGATTTGTCTTAAGAAAGGCCCTTGAACTCAAACTACCTGCAATAGTTGTAATAAATAAGATAGATCGACCAGATGCAAGGATCCAAGAGGTGACAAATGAGATCTATGATCTCTTTATTGACCTTGATGCCCCTGAAGAGATATTAGAATTTCCTATAGCTTATACAATTGCTCGCAAAGGGCTCGCAAAGATTAACATTAATGATGAACTTAGTGACTTAAGGCCTTTGTTCGACCTTATCCTAAAGACAATCCCCGCACCTGCTGGTGATAAGGATGGCATCTTACAGGTACTTGTCACCAACATAGATTATAGTGATTATGTTGGTAGGCTTGCTATTAGCAGGGTCTTCTCTGGGACAATAAAAGTTGGAGATCAAGTTGCTGTAGTAAGTGGTAATGGAGATATAATAAAGACAAAGATAACCTTGATCTACATCTTCCAGGGACTTGACAGAAAAGAGGTAAAAAGCGCCCAGGCAGGAGAAATTGTTGCCTTAGCAGGTATTGAAGGAATAACCATTGGCGATACTATTACTAATGTAGAAAACCCAAGCCCTTTACCAAGAATAAAGGTGGATGAGCCAACAATCTCAATGGTTTTTTCTATAAATACCTCACCTTTTTCAGGTAAGGAAGGTAAGTATGTAACCTCAAGAAATCTAAGAGAACGACTAGAAAAAGAACTTCTTTATAATGTCTCTATAAAGGTAGAGTTCGATAACACTGACTCATTCAAGGTGATGGGCAGAGGAGAATTACAACTTGCAATCCTGATAGAGATGATGCGAAGAGAGGGGTATGAACTTTCAGTTGCAATGCCTGAGATAATTACCAAAAAGATCAACGATGTTATCCATGAACCAATGGAATTATTAGTTATAGATATACCTGAAGATTTTGTCGGGGTAGTAACCCAGCAGGTTGGAATGAGAAAAGGTAAGATGCACAAGATGCAAAATAATGGACACGGAAGGGCAAGGCTTGAATGTAGGATACCATCAAGAGGGCTGATTGGATTTAGATCACAGTTTTTAACAGACACAAGAGGGACAGGTCTCCTTAACCACCTCTTTGATGGTTATGAGCCCTGGCATGGGGCTATGTCAAAAAGACAAACTGGGGCACTTGTAGCAGATAGGGCAGGTAGGTCTGTTACCTATGCCTTATTTCATTTACAACCAAGGGGCATCCTTTTTATCAGGGAAAATATCCAGGTATATGAAGGGATGGTTGTTGGTGAAAATTCAAGGAATAATGATATGGATGTTAATGTAACCAAAGAAAAAAAACTTACAAATATGCGTGCCTCCGGTTCTGATGAGGCCCTTCGTTTAGTGCCTCATAAAATATTAACCCTTGAACAGGCCATAGAATTTATTAAAGAGGATGAACTAGTTGAGATAACACCTCAAACAATTCGAATGAGAAAAAAAATTCTTGATGGCAATAAAAGGGCGAAGGCAAGAAGCTAAAAGATGAAGATATTATAAAAAGCGGTCTTATAGATATAATATGGTAAAACTAGGAGGAAATTTTGCATAGCAAGCTTTATGAGATTAATACTGCAAACTGGCTTTTTGAGCTTTCTCAAAGTTATGGGAGAAAAATCAATATTGGGAACATCCCCGAACATGAATTAGATAATATTAAAGAGCTAGGATTTAATTACGTCTGGATGATGGGGGTATGGGAAAGAAGTAAGATAGGAAGAGAGATTGCCTTAAATGATCCCGAAATGAACCGTTTATATGATTCAGTTCTGGAGGATTGGACAGCAAGTGATGTAATTGGTTCTGCCTATTCAATCTTTGACTATAAGCCCGATCCTTTAATAGGTACCTGGGGTGACATTGATAAACTTAAAGAAAAATTACATAAACGTGATCTAAAATTGATCCTGGACTTTATTCCTAATCATACAGGTAGGGATCATGCCTGGACTAAAACAAAACCAGATTACTATATTCAAGGGGATGAGGGGTATTTTAAAAAGAACCTCCTTGATTTTTTTACAATTGATTATGGACAAAAGAAATTACATATTGCCAAAGGGAGGGACCCCTTCTTTCTTCCCTGGTCAGATACAGCCCAATTAAATTATTTCAATCCAGACCTGCGTTTAGCAATGATTCAACAACTTAAAACTATCTCCAATCATTGCGATGGTGTACGTTGTGACATGGCTATGTTGGTCATGAATGATATCTTTTCTAAGACCTGGAATTGGGCTAAAAATAAACCTAAAAAACTCCCATTAACTGAATTTTGGGTAGAGGTTAGAAGTGAGTTACCAAAATTTATCCTAATCGCTGAGGCATATTGGGATACTGAATCGAAACTTCAACAACTAGGATTTAACTATACATATGATAAAAAATTTTATGATAGATTAATCAGCTCACCCCCTCTTGAGGTAAAACTTCAACTTACAGCCAGTCTTGATTATCAAAAGAGACTTATCCGCTTTCTCGAAAATCATGATGAATCCCGAAGCACTGAGGTATTTTCCAGGAATAAGCTACGAGCAACGATTATCTTACTGTCAACATTACCAGGGATGAAATTATATTATAATAGCCAATTAGAAGGGAAAAAGATTAAGGTACCTGTCCAACTCATTAGGGTCAATCATGAAGAACCTGATCAGGAGATCACAGTTTTTTATAAGAAGATACTCTCTTTAACAAAGGGAGAAATCTTTCAAATAGGTGAGTGGGAATTAAATGAGATATCCCCAATCCATGACAATAGTGCTCAAAACCTTATTGCCTTTAGTTGGAGGTTAGACAGTCAGATTAAATTTATTGTTATAAATCTGGACAAAGGTCTGAGTCAGGGGAGGATAAGCTTAAAAAATTACTTAGCTTATAATAAAGATTATACCCTTTATGATGAGTTAAATATGCAGAAGTATCTACGAAATGGAAAAGAAATGTGTGAATTAGGGTTGCATGTGATCCTGGAGGGTTATGGGGCGCATATACTTACAACGTGTATAAAGTAGCTTTTTTACTTTATACACGTTGCAAGTATATCCTTTTTTTTTGGCAGCAATTCTAATTTTGAGTTTTTTTAAGTAAGATGTGCCTCCAACATTTTGCTGAGCGAGTATTTAGTAGGCTTTTTGTAAATTTTCTTAGCGCAGCTTCCCGTAAAATTGCCTCTGTTTGAGCGAAGCGAGTTAGGCAA
>JAZDLJ010000138.1:0-4178 GCA_043802115.1 bacterium
TGTTACTAGTAAATCAGGTAAGGGTGGGCGTAATTTAGAGATGGCATTAGCAGCTCTTCAGAATGTAAAGAAGGGGCAGATTTTAGTTCCTTTTGCCTCTGATGGTCTTGATAATACGGAGTTTGCTGGAGGTATTTGTGATCAGGTCACAAAAGATAGAGCTAAAAAATTAAAGATAGATATTAAGAAAACTCTTAATAACAATGACTCTTTTAATTTCTTCAAAAAAACAAAGTGCAGTATAATCACAGGATACACAGGTTCAAACGTATCAGACCTTATAATCGCTATAAATGTTCGGTAATAAATTTATAATTTGGTTTAGAAAAGCGTCTCTTAAAGACACAGCTTTAGTTGGTGGTAAAAACGCTGCTTTAGGGGAGATGATTTCTAATTTAAGAAAGTTGGGAATTAATGTCCCCAACGGCTTTGCTGTTACTGCTAAGGCTTATAATTATTTTCTTCAAGAGGCAGGCATAAAAGAAGATATTGAAGACAGGCTTCGAGGTCTTGATACTACCAACGTTAGAGATTTAATGAAGGCTGGAACAGCTGTTCGTAAAATGATCTTACAGGCAGATTTTCCACCTAAACTAGAAAAGGAGATTATCAAATCTTACAAAAAGATGGCTAGAGAGTATAGTGATAGTCCAGATGTTGCTGTTCGTTCATCAGCAACAGCCGAGGACTTACCAGGAGCTTCTTTTGCTGGTCAGCAAGAAACCTATTTAAATATTAGAGGAAATGAGCATTTGCTTGTTGCTGTCAGAAAGTGCTTTGCCTCACTTTTTACCAACAGAGCTCTTTCTTACAGAGCTGATAAAGGCTTTTCACTAGTTAAGGGCATTTCTTTATCTGTAGCTGTTCAAAAAATGGTTAGAGCCGATCTTTCATCTAGTGGAGTTGCCTTTACTACTGATACCGAAACCGGATTCAATAAGATTATTATGATTAATAGTTCTTATGGTCTAGGGGAATCAATTGTTCAGGGAGCGGTTATTCCAGATGAGTTTATTGTTTTTAAACCAATGTTACACACAGAATTTGATCCAATAATATCAAGAAGTCTTGGTAAAAAATCTGTTAAGGTAGTTTATTCTAGTAATGGAACAAAAACTGTAAAAAATAAAATTAATCAGCAGAATAAATATAGTTTAAGTGATAAGGAGGTTGTTAAGTTGGCAGAGTGGTGTCTTAAGATTGAAGAGCACTTTTCTAAAAAGTATGGAGGTTATCAGCCGATGGATATTGAATGGGCAAAAGATGGTAGGACTAAGCAGTTATATATACTTCAGGCTAGACCAGAGACAGTTCATTCAATCAAGGCAAAAAATGAGTATGAAGAGTACGAGTTAAAGGAGAAGGGAGATGTTATTTTAACAGGGGCTGCTATTGGATCAAAAATTGCCACTGGCAAAATACGAGTTATAAAAGATACAAAACAGATTCATCAATTTAAAAAGGGAGAGATTCTAGTGACTGGTATTACCGACCCTGATTGGGAGCCTATTATGAAGATAGCTTCGGCTATTATCACTGACAAAGGAGGAAGAACTTCTCATGCGGCCATTGTCTCTAGAGAGCTTGGTATTCCAGCTATAGTTGGTACTAAAAAGGGAACAAATATTCTAAAAAATAGTCAGGAGGTAACAGTGGATTGTTCATCAGGAACAGAAGGTTTTATTTATCAAGGAAAGTTATCTTTTAAGATTAATAGGAGGAAAATAGGTAAGATTCCTTCAGTTAAAACAAAAGTCATGGTTAATGTTGGAACTCCTCGAGAAGCTTTTAGAAGTTCGCGTTTACCGGTTAAGGGGGTTGGTTTAGGAAGATTGGAATTCATTATTACTTCTTATATTCAGATTCATCCTAATGCTCTTATTAATTTCAATAAACTTAAAAAATCTAAGAAGTCAGCAGAAAGAAAAATTGCCAGAATTATAGAAAAAAAGACAATAGGTTATAGTGATAAAAAGAAATTTTATATTGATAAGCTGGCTGAGGGAATAGCTAAGATCAGCGCCGCTTTTTATCCTAACGAAGTTATTATTAGATTTTCCGATTTTAAAACAAATGAGTATAGAGCTCTTATTGGTGGAGAGTTTTATGAGCCAGAGGAGTCTAATCCAATGATTGGTTGGAGAGGAGCATCTCGGTATCTTGATCCAAACTTTAAAGAAGCTTTTCGCCTTGAATGTCTAGCTGTTAAAAAGGTTCGTAATCAGATGGGGCTAACTAATGTTGTGGTTATGGTTCCTTTCTGTAGAACTGCTGAAGAGGGCGAGAACGTAGTTAAACTAATAAAGAAGAATGGTTTAGATAGAGATAAAGATAAGAGTCTTAATATATACGTAATGTGTGAAATTCCATCAGATATTATTTCAGCTGACGAGTTTTTAGAGATTTTTGATGGTATGTCTATTGGCTCTAATGACCTAACTCAGCTAGTTTTAGGTCTAGATAGAGATTCGGCTCTAATTAGTCATGTTGGTAATGAAAATGATCCAGCGGTTAGAGAGATGGTTAAGGAGGCGATTGAGGCTTGTCATAGACATAAGAAATATATTGGTATTTGTGGTCAGGCTCCATCTGACTATCCAGATTTTGCCGAATTTCTTGTAAAAGAGAGAATTGATAGTATTTCTCTTAATCCTGATGCCGTTATCCCAACCTTACCCGTTATTGCTGCAGCTGAAAAGAAGCGTCGTCGTTTGTCATCCTGAGCTGAGCGAAGGATCTATTCTCCCTTTTATAAAGGGAGTACCCGCAGGGGGAGGGATTTCTAAATCCTCCGGCTTCGCCACCTCCTTTAAGAAAGGAGGAATAGATTTTTCATTAACATTCAGAATGACATATAATTATATATATGAAGATAGCATTTTTTGGCATTAAGCCAGATGAAAAAAAATATATTCAATCGAAACTACAATCTTTATTTCCCGAGCGGAGTCGAGGGATTACAATCGAGTTTTTTGGTAATCCTTTAGATAAAAACTCTATTCCTAAAAATACTGACTTTGACGCCATCTCTGTTTTTGTTAATTCTCAGGTAGACAAGGACATTATCTCTAAGTTTAAAAAACTTAAACTTATTACCACTCGTTCAACTGGCTTTGATCATATTGATCTTAAGACTTGCAAAAAGAAAAAAATTACCGTAGTTAATGTTCCTTCTTATGGAGAAAACACAGTAGCTGAGTTTTCTTTCGCTCTTATCTTAGCTCTGTCTAGAAAGGTTTATCAAAGTTATGATCAGATTAGAGAAACAGGGAGTTTCAATTTAGAAGATTTTCAAGGATTTGATCTAAAAGGAAAAACGTTGGGAGTTATTGGAACAGGTAGAATTGGTAGACACTCTATAAAAATTGCTAAAGGATTTGGAATGAGGGTTTTGGCTTATGATAAATATCCGAGTAAGGGTTTTGAAATTGAAGCTGGTTTTTTTTACGTTTCTCTGAACGAACTTTTGGAAAAGAGTGATGTAGTTACACTTCACGTTCCTTATAATAAAGAAACTCATCATCTAATAAATAAAAGAAGTCTTTCTAAGATTAAGAAGGGATCGATATTAATAAATACTAGTAGAGGAGGAGTTGTTGAAACGGGAGCCTTAGTAAGAGCTTTACAGAACAAACAATTAGCCGGAGCTGGTTTAGATGTTCTAGAAGAGGAGGGAATTATTAAGGATGAGGCAGAGTTTTTATTTAAAGGACACCCTAAAGAGGATGATTTAAGGACCTTGTTAGCTAATCATGTTTTAATAGATATGCCTAACGTTATTATCACGCCTCATAACGCTTTTAATACGGAAGAGGCATTGAACAGGATCCTTGATACAACTGCAGAAAATATAACAGCCTTTATTGAGGGTAAGCCAATTAATATTGTTGGATAATGTCTAAAATAAAAACAATTACTGCTAGGTCTATTCTCGACTCAGATAAGGGAAAAACAATAGAAGTTACCATAAAGACAGATAAAGGACATAAAGGAGTGGCTTCAGTGCCTCAGGGGAAGAGTAAGGGATCAGGTGAAGTGCCCTACGTTTCGGTACCAAAAGCGCTGAAGAATGTAAAAGTGGCTGAAAAAATGTTGAAGGGGATAGATGTCACCGATCAAAAAAAAATCGATGAAATACTTCTATCACCTCCGCACTCCTTGTCATCCTCGCGAAGGCG
>JAZDLJ010000158.1:0-2776 GCA_043802115.1 bacterium
AAGGATGCTTGAGCAATGGGAGCGTTTTTATGTCTCTGCCTCCATGTGGGCTGAAAATAAAAAGTGCACAGGGGGACGGCCATTTGTGGCTTCGCTCTTCCTGACGTCCAAATAGAGTAAAATTTGTAAACGATTTTAAAAAATAAATTTGTATAACCGTTTACAAAATTGCTTTCTGCGACTCATTAAAACGAGCGAAGCCACAAATAGCCGCCCCCCTTACGCCCTCTTCACTTTTATTGCATAAGGAGGCATAGATATAAAACCACTCCCTATACCCAATCATCCTTCAGAGTGAGATTGACTTCCAGATGGGATAGTCACCCTCAATCACCCTTTAATAGATAATCTTTTAAAAAATGCAACCTAACGTTAAGGATGACTTGCCGAAAAGGACTGCGAAAGTTTTATCCACAGTCCATAAGTGCCATAAAGTTCTTTTTTGGTCACAAATTGCAGAAGAGTCCTACTTTTTACTTTATGCCACTATATTTAATTAATACAATTAGTTAGAAAAACTAAAGTTGGAGAAGTATAATCAGATTTTTTTTTGTCCCATAATATTATCTATTATGTCAGATTGCTGGGAAGGATCAATTTCGACAAATACCAGGCCAATTAAATACTTTTTTTTAGTATTATTATAGAAATTACTTTTTATAATACCTTTAACATTTAGCCATTTATTAAGATATTGTAAAAAAATAGATAATTTGATCTCTTCCTCAGTGTTAACAGGGAAAGGGAGCCATATACCTATACCACCGGCGCTAACATTTTCACTCTCAGTCACGCCCTCTTGTGTATAGTCTTGGGATAGGGGTTTCTTAGCCAGGTAATATTTTATTTTTAATGATGCCTTTATCCTTGGATATTTTCTTCTTTGAACTTTGAGTACTTCTTTGGGTTTAGAAGTAGTAATTGTAAATGAGTTTTTTAAATTTTGAAAGGCGCTAATCTTACATTTAAATTTATGTAAACCTGTAGATAAAGGTATTCCTATCAGAATAGATATATCTTTTACTGTAAACATTGAAACATCTAAAGGCTGATTAACAATTATTTTAATCGTTTCCTGATCAATCTCACTTATTGTACCTGTATTATATGAATACATTTTTTTTTCAACCCAGATAATTACAGGGTATCCTTTCTTAATTTCAAAATTTTTTAGAGTTTGTGTATCTGTTGACTGCAATTTAGATTCATCCATTAAGTATCTCCTTGAACTTTTAGCAGGTAGAAAACCAAAAATAGCTTTTTTACTTTCTACCTGTTAAAAATGTATCTAAAGGTATCTTCAATTCCTGATCAACCACTATCCTGTCTTTCTCTTTTAATTTATTTAATTGAATAATCATTTTTATATCTACACCATAATTATTAGCTATCCTCCAAAGATTTTCTCCTTTTTTGACCTTATGAATTCTATATTTATTACCTTTAATTTCTGAAATATTACTAGTCCATCGTAATTCAGAATTAGAAAAATGTCTACCATAATGAGAAAAATAATACTTAATCCCTTCTGTAAGTCCTCTAACTAAACGATTTTGAAACGAACTGTTTGTTAGATACCTCTCTTCTTCTCTGTTACTTATGAAAGCTGTTTCCAGTAGAACTGATGGACTAGCCACTGACTTTAAAACTACAAAGTTAGCAAATTTTACTCCATTACAATGAACTCTATTTATCCTGGATAAATTGTTAAGGATAGTATTACTTAAGATTATACTATCATTTCTACAAAGGTTTTGGCTCATATCAATTAAAATAGGGTCAATTTTTGGATTGCCTGTTAAAAAATTCCCACCGATTAAATCAGAGGCATTTTCTTTTTCTGCTAAGAGTCGGGCTGCTTCATCACTGGCTCCCTTCTCTGATAGATAGAAGATACTCGTCCCTTTTGCCTTTTTTTTCTTACTTGCATCAGCATGCAAACTAATAAATATATCTGCAGTGTATTCATTAGCAATACTAACTCTTCTAGTAAGGGGGATGAAATAGTCACCTGTCCTGGTGAGATATGCCTTCATCCCTTGTTCTTTATTTATAATAGTTTGAAGTTTTTTACCAATGGCTAGAACTACATCTTTTTCCTTTATTCCTGTTGAACCAATGGCTCCAGGATCTTCTCCTCCATGACCAGGATCGATCACAACAATTTTTATATTCCCTTCCTTTAATTTTTTTACATTTTTAGTCTCTTCAACCTTTTCTTTTTCAGCCTCTTCTCTAAATATGTCAATAACTATACGATCAGGTTTTTCTAAATACTTTTTTAGAGAAAATATTTTATATTGGAGTGTCTTATGGAGATTTATTTCTAATCTTAGGACATTTTTTTTAACATCATAGAGATTTATTTGTTTTACTACTGAATCAAAAACGGAAAGGATGTAGTTTGAGGTGCCATTGTTGCAATCTTTTAGCTCAATTACTATAGAATTTTTATCTGGAGAGGGATATGTCCTGTGATAGGTTGGTCTGTCAACATCTATAACCACACGTGTATAATCCGGGGCAGTCCAATATCTAATTTGTGTAACTGTTGATGATAAAGTAGCAGCATGAGCATTTAAAGGTAATAAAAAGAGACTGCCAAGGAGAATAGATGTAAAAAATATACGCAATACACACCTTTTTTTAAGGTTATAAGTTTTCAGAAATTGCCAAAACTTTTTTAGCTTAAACATCAGGCAGTTTTAAGGGCTAAAATTAACTGACTTGTTCGATCAAAGAATTAGCTAACTTTCATTGTGTTATACCCTCTTTG
>JAZDLJ010000016.1:0-12008 GCA_043802115.1 bacterium
CTTGAGTCTACCAATTCCGCCACCCCGGCGACCAAATAGATCTAGTGTTAAATTAGTAATAAGGTCAATAAATAATATTTCCTTTATATGACACTGATCACTGACACTAATTAATGGAGGCGGCACTCGGATTTGAACCGAGGAATAAAGGTTTTGCAGACCTCTGCCTTGGCCACTTGGCTATGCCGCCTTTAATCTAGCTAATTTTAAATGGAGCGGGAAACGGGATTCGAACCCGCGACCCTCGCCTTGGCAAGGCGATGCTCTACCACTGAGCTATTCCCGCTTACTCAATTGAATGAAAATAATAAACAAAATGTATCTTCTTTGTCAAGATAAAACTTAAAAATATTTTTTTATTTGTCTTTAATTTTTTTTTCCGTTCCCTTTATAAGTCTCTCTATATTTCCTCTATGTTTCCAGTAAATTAATAAACTCATTATACTACTAGCCAGGATATATTGAGAATTACGAGTTGTAACATACATTAAAAAAGGGATAGCAGATGCAAAGGCCAGGCTAGCTAAAGAGGCATAACCCCAGATAAAAAAGACCCCCAACCATATTAAGAGAGAAAATATTGTACCCAGGCAAGAAAAAACAAATAAAACTCCAATAGAAGTAGATACTCCCTTGCCTCCTTTAAACTTAAGAAATATGGGGAAGTCATGTCCAATAACAGCAGCAATAGCTACCATTGCTGTTAGCCAGGAAGAGTGAAATAATGTATAAGCTATTATAGTTATAAAAGTACCTTTTAATATATCAAATAGTAAAGTTAGTAGACCTACCTTTTTCCCACCCATTCTTAAGGCATTGGTTGCGCCTATATTACCACTACCTGAGAATCTAATATCCGTTCCAGAAATTTTTTTTGTTAATATTAAACCAAAAGGAATAGATCCTAAAAGATAGGCATTAACTATTAGTAGGTATTTAAGCAAATTAATCAATTATCCTACTCCAATTTATGTTTTTCTAACTAATTGTATTAATTAAATATAGTAGCATAAAGTAAAAAGTAGCAAAGGCACTGAGGCACAGAGGAAAAACAAAAAAACCTTAAAAACTTTGTGCCTTTGTGCCTTAACCTACTGATCTTTAACTAACCTAACAGGTCTTACCTAGGCTAATAGTTACCAAGAAAAACCTAAGTTGGAGTAATATATCCCTCAATCTCTTACAATTTTACGGTGTAAGAAACTTCTTTTTAGTAAAATTGCCTTATTGGGACAAAACTCATGACAGCAGAGGCATTCAATACAAGCTGCATCATCTACAACAAGATAATTTGCTACGGCTCTAACAGCATTTACAGGACAACTTTTTATGCATACCTGACATTGAGTACACTTTTTTTTATTAATTTCTGGTCTTACCCTTATTAATGAGGTTATCCATTTCACTGCAAAACCTGGTAATTTGCTTGTTAGAGGACTTCCCTTTGGTAATTTGAAATCTTTAATACAAACATTTTCTATGTTTTCACCGACAATATCTATATATTCCAACCTCCCCTGACCTAAGTTTCTTTCTGTTGCAATCTTTGTAGTAAGTACATTTTCAGGCTCTACTTTAACTATACTACTAGCTACTGCATCAATGGCTACAATATCTTTGCTGACTAATATACAACCCACTAAGCGTGGGACACCTCCCGTTCCAGGACCATTACCTTCCAGTGCCATTATAGAATCCATAACTGCTAGTTGAGGCCTAACTACAGAAAATAATTCTACGAGGGCTTCGGCTAATTGAAAAGGTTTTGGACATCTTCGATGAAATTCAACCTTTTGTAAGCCTGGTATCACACCTAAAAAATTCTTAAGAGCCCCTGTAAGGAGAGTCTGCCCATGCGTTTTAAGCTTTGGGACAGAAATTATTTTATCTACCTCTAAAATTGGTCTTGCTATATAAAAATTTTTAAAAAATATACCGTTTAGATTATCAATCTTAACAGGTGAATCTTTTTCAAAGCTTACAAGTTTTGCACCTGTTTCTTCCGCAACCTGGCTCATTCCTGTCACTTGCCATGTCTTGTCAATATTTAGAAATGCACCTCCAGGGCTATCTCCTATTAAGGGGACTGCACCCAGATCCTGAAGAATTCTAACAAGGGATTTCACAACTTGGGGATGGGTTGTTATTGAAGCTTCCGGTGCCTTTGCCTGAAGTAAATTTACCTTTAATAATACCTTATCCCCTTTCTTAACAACTTGTTCCAGGCCACCAATAAGGGTTAATGCCTTTTGTAAGGCATTAGTGACATTATTTTCGTTATAATCAGGACATTTTACAACAGAAACTTTTGGTCTCATCAGAAAATACTTGTTCTTAGTTATATATACTACTCCAAGTTAGGTTTTTCCAAGTGATTATGTTAATTAAAACTAGTATGTTAAGGCACTGAGGCACAAAAGCACAAAGCTTTTTAAGATTTTTTTATTTTTTCCTATATGCCTTTGCTACTTTGTGCCTAAACAGTTAATTACAAAATTAACCTACATTATTTTAGAAAAACCTAAGTTGGAGTACTATACTACAAACGGGTTAAAATGATACTTTTAGGTTAGTGTAAAATTAACAAAAAAAAGTCTTAAAATTACCCGTTTAAAGTATATTAAATACAAATACCCGATCAACTATAAATTTTATGAGGAGAGGGGATTGGTTTAGGGTAAGATATTTGTGTAATGAATTACACCTTCATTATCTATATATTTATAGATATTTTGTTTATTTGACCCCGCTGTCTTTTTAGACCTTTTATAGCGCGTTAACTGCTTTCGGACTTTCTTTAAATAGTTTTTAGTCTCACGATATGGAGGAATACCTTTATAGTCTTCAACCCTCTTTGGACCTGCATTATAGGCGGCTAAGGCAAGGTCGACATCTCCATCAAATCTGTCATATAAGTACCGAAAATACTTAATACCTCCCTCTAAATTGTCTTCTATTTTTGTAGGATCTTTTATTCCGTAGAGTTCACATGTAGCGGGCATGAGTTGCATAAGCCCTTTAGCCCCTTTTCTTGAAGTTGCATTGGGATTATAATTCGATTCTACCTCAATAATAGATTTTATTAGGTCTGGATCTACATCGTATTTATTTGACACAACATTGACTAATTCATGAATTTTATCCTTAGTTGAATGATTAGGTTGAGAGGAAAGCTTTTTAGCAGGGGGTTTTTGTTGTTGGATCTCTTTTTTAGCACGTTCTTTTGTTTTATCAGAAGCTTGATGGGAATTTAGATCTGGAGGATAATTAGAATAGTGTATAACACCTTCATTATCTACAAAATGATATATTTCAGCGGGGTTATTTCTTACAAGAAAAGCTAAATTTATTAAAGCTACAATAGAAGTAGAAATAAATATTTTTTTCATAAGTTCTTAAATTGTATCCGCAAAACCCTTTCTTGTCAAGGAACTAAACTGGATAGCTCTTAGATCAAGCATTTTACCTAGTACCTCACTACTCTTAAGATCAATCCCTAATGCCTTTTCCCAGACCTCCTGGCTTTCCATACATAAGTAAAGAAGGATATCTTTATCAATAGATCTTATCCAAGAGGCTATTCTTTTATATATTTCGATACGGACAGTTTTTAGATAACGTTTTTTTTTATCCATACCATCTATAAATTCCTGGTAGATTATTTTAGAATTAGGGTAATTCGTGCTAATGACTTGTTTTAATTCTGGCATGTATCGAAAACAACCCATACTTATCCAGACAACCCCTTTTGGATTAATATAATCAAAAAGCCTGTTGATCGTCTCGGAGTAATCTTTTTCCCAGTTCGGGTAGTAAAAGATTGGGTCAAAGTGAAAACCTAAAGGATAACCTTTATCCTGACATCTTTTAGCTGCTTGTAGTCGATTATATAGACTAGATGTAAAAAGTTCCTCATTTTTAATAATCACAGGGGAATTTAGTGACCAGGAAATAAAGGTTTTTTGTTTATGGTTAAGATCCAACAGATTTTCAATAAGTGTTGTCTTGGTCTTTAATTCAAGAATTGCCTTATTTTGCTTTGCAAAGAAAGGTATAAGCTGGGCTGAAAAATTTGTAATCCTATCCAACAAGAGGCTATCTGTAAATTCACCCGTCCCAATCCTTAAAAATTTTTGAGGATTTTTACAAAAAAAAATGTCTAGTTCCTGAAACATGTCATCAAGATTAGCGAAGATGGTTAGTTGCGGATTTTTGAAATATGCCTGCAAGATGCAATAACTACATCCTAAACTACAATTAAAACCAAGTGTGAGAATATGATAAAGACAACAGATATATTCAGTCGTTCCAGGGCAGGACTTAATAAACCTTCCTTTATTTTCAGTAATAAAGAGGGAATTGGAGAAGTCTTTTAAGTTTTTTTCCTTTGGGGTATTAAGGATGTTCTTAACCGCTTGTTCGTTTAGATAAACAAGTTCTCCTTTGGGAAGGTTATTGATAACTATTTTCGAAACAGATTTATTTTTGATCTTCTTGTTTATATATATTTTTTTATAGGGCATAAGCACCTTCTATTTTTACGATTTTTTCGAGCGAAACAAAAATTTCTGCAAACCCAAGAAGAGAGCTTTTCGGAGAACCCCATTTAACTACATTAGTGCCCCCACAAACCCGCATTTTAAAAAAGCATTTTCCTATACAATTGAATTATATATAAAAATAATTTGACATTAAGTTTTAAAAATATTATGTTAAGTTAAAATTTTTAAATATAAAAGGAGGCTCATCATAACAAAAAACTACCGACTTGTACAATTAGATTAACGAGTTAAATATCTTTTGGTAACCTTCTTTCTGATAATACTACTAATAATATCAGTAGTCAAATATAGATTTTCAGAAAAATAATTACAATTTATTTGATAAAATTAGGACATCTTTGTTTCGCTTAACGGGCAGCCTTTTTGAATTTTCTAAGCTCGCTTTCCTAAATTGCCAAAACTCGCTACGCTCAAACAATGACAATTTTTAACGGAAAGCCTCACTAAAAAAATTTACAAAAAGTCTCCCTATGGCGCTCAACAAAATGTTCTAATCTCATCTTCTATTATTTTGTAATTATTTTTCTGAAAATCTATAGTCGCTTACGCAAAAGTTATAAGTAATTATGCTCGGTCACTTAGAAGTATAACAAAATTAATAATTAATCGACCACTATATGTACAGCTTCACCTATATCCCCATCGGGCTTATTACTGTTCCTTTTTTAGGGGCATTACTCTGTCTTGCAATTAAAAAAAATAATAACCTGAGAAGCCTTATAGTCATCCTAACCCCACTTATTACTCTACTCCTCTCTTTAAAATTATACAGCCCGATTATCACTGAACCAAAGCTTGATGAAATAAACATTTCTCATCAAAATATAGTGGAGAATGAGCATTTGGCTTCTCCTCTGATTTTTAAGAACAAAAAACAAAAAACAAAAAACAGAATTGAGCGAGAATTATCACCTGAAAACCGCTATAACACAATCCACTACTCACTCAAGTACCTGCCAAACTTTAATCTTAACCTTAAGGTAGACCCTCTTAGCCTCATTTTTATAATTCTAACCTCTTTGATCTGGGTTTTTTGTGCCATCTTTTCTTATTCATACATGACGATAGAAAATAATCGCATACGTTATGACTTTGCCAATCTTGCTTGTCTTGCTACTACCCTTGGTGTATTTATGGCAGGCGATCTTTTAACCTTATATATATTTTTCGAGGCGATTCTCCTTTTTCTTTATTTGCTTATTATTCATAGAGAAGACACTGAAGCGCTATCAGCCTCAAAAATATATCTCTATTTTGGAGTAGCAACCGGTCTTTTACTTTTATTGGCGATTTTTCTTTTGTACCATTTTACAGGAACTTTAGATATCCAAGCACTATCAGGTCAATTAGATAATTTACCTAACAATATAAAGTATGCAATCATTGTTTTATTAATAATAGGTTTTGGTGGAAAGGCAGGTATCTTTCTTGAGCATATCTGGCTGCCCAAATCTTATGTGGTAGCCCCAACCCTTACTGCTGCCTTATCTTCAGGGATTATGATTAAAATTGGGGCTTATGGGTTTATCAGAATCATTAATATGTTTTCCTGGTCTAATAGTACTTCACCTGAGAGTAAATGGATCACCCTGACCAGCTTCGGATATATCCTAATCTTTATTGGGGTAATAACTATGTTTTTAGCAGTCCTAAGTGCCCTCATCTCTACAAATTCTATAAAAATGCTTGGATATCATAGTATAAGTCAGATGGGATACATTGTCCTTGGTATTGGATGCGCTGCCTATCTGGGAAAAGATGGGGCCATGGGCTTAGCAGGTGCAATCTATCATATAGTTAATCATGCATTATTTAAAGCGAGCCTTTTTTTGGGTGTTGGCGCTGTCTATTATAAGACAAAAGAACTGGACATGTATAAATTAGGTGGATTATGGAGAGATATGCCTATTGCTGCCCTAACCCTTTTAATTGCAGTATGTGGAATTTCTGGCCTACCAGGATTTAATGGCTTCGCAAGTAAGACATTACTTCACCATGCCCTTATCGAGGCTTATCAACATTCAGTCCATTTATCTTCAGTAAAAAAGATCGATCTTGGACTACGTTTTGCAGAGATAATTTTTGTGCTAACGGCTGCTGGTACATTCGCATCTAATATGAAATTATTTGTCTTAACCTACCTTGGTAAAAAATCTAAGAGATATTCATCAACTCAAACTATTCCAATGTCTATGAAGGTTTCTCTTTGCCTTTTTTCCTCGCTTATAATCTTTTTAGGATTAAGACCAAACTGGCTGATTGAGCATTTTATCGGACCAGTGTTAGGTTGTTTTCATTTTTCTCCAGGTTCTCATGCCTATCACACCCTCTTTAATATCCACAACTATCCACGATCCACAATCCCTATCCTCTTTAATCCTATCAATAATAAGATTTTTACCGACAATTCTATCCTAAATAACCTCTTGGGAATTAGTGATGCGGTAATGCTTGGTGGAATGTTTTTTATCCTGGGGTTAAGATTTAATTGGTTCCATATTAAAGTACCAAAAAAATTACAGATAGAACAATATTATCGAAAACTCTATAATGGCTTTATCTTTTTTTGTGTAACCCCCATCTATCTTTTTGTCAAAATGGTTAATTCAGGAGTTTATTATCTTATGATCAACCTTTGGTTACCAAAGACCTCTGGAGAAAGTTGTTTTAATTGGATGCATATCTCTTCTCTAGATAAAGGTATTGATGGTGTATTTAATAAGATGTTAGAAGGTAAAGACCTCTGGCGAAAGGTCTCATCTGTAGAAGACAGTCTTGACAATAGTTTTGACACCATAATCTTTAATAAGAGCATTTGGAGATTTTTTACGTCCAAAAAGGATGTCCTGTTAAATTCTAATATCTGGAACTGTTTTTCTTATTTTGAAAAGAGATACAATGATTTTATTGAGAGGATATGTTTCAGCCTGATTGGCTCGGAGGATATTTCTAAATTAAAGATGGAGAAGACGGGATTAAAAAAAACGTGGTTTTTAGAATTATGCAATACAATAAACAAGATCCATAGCGGAGATATTAGTATTTATATAACCTGGATTACCGGAACCCTGGCAGTTATCACATCCATATTGATCGGAGTTCTCTATGTTAAATCATTTATAGCCCTGATAATCTTAACGTCTATTACCCTTATTATTATTATTGCCCTGGGCCTTCTTATTAAATGACATAACACTATTTTCCAGGTAAAAATTTACTTTTATTCTCCAGACCATATATCAGCAATTCTAATTTTGATTTTTTTTAAGATAAATGTGTCTCCAATATTTTGCTGAGTAAGTATTTAGTAGGCTTTTTGTAAATTTTCTTAGCGCAGTTTTCCGTAAAATTGCCTCTGTTTGAGCGAAGCGAGTTAGGCAATTTAGGGAAACAAGCCTAGAAAATTCAAAAAGACTACTTTACGAGTGAAGCAAATTTTGAAGACACATCAACAAATAAGTCAAAATGAGAATTGCTGACCATATATTACCTTGTATTTTTCTTCATACTGATCAACAATAGACTCCCAAGCAAATAGTTTCTTTGCCCTTTGCTGAGCCCGTAAGCCCATCTCTAACCTTAACGTTTTGTTATTAATTAAGATTAGAATGGCGTCTGCTAATTTTAGGGGACTTAGAGGAGGAACCAGGAGACCTGTTTCACCATCTACAACAACCTCTGGTACAGCTCCAACAGTAGTTGTTACAACGGGTAGTGCACAAGCCATGGCATCAGCGTACACTATGCCAAAGGCCTCATGTGTAGTATGCATTACAAAGATATCGCTCATCAAATAATAATCCTTTAACTCATTGTCCGAAATAAATCCTTTAAAAAAAAGATAGCCTGCTAATCCAAGATCATCTTTCATTTTAGTCATCGAGATAAACTCTGGACCAGTGCCTATAATTATAAATTTTACTTTTTCTACTTTTTTTATAAGTTCAGCATAACTCTTTAATAAGACATCAACCCTCTTTCTCTTGTCGAATCTATTTACAGTTAATATTACTACTTCACTTAAACCAATACCAAGCTTATACCGAATCTCGGTTTTTCTTTTTAAACAATCCTTATCTTTATCTAAAAAAGATGTCCCATGAGGTATTATTTGGACATCCTTTTTAAGCCCGATCTTTTTTGCGTCGTCTATCTGACTTTGACTTGGAGAGAGGATTAGATCAGCAGAATTTATAACTATAGATAGATAGTAATTATAGCTCCTCGGGTTATTAAGGATATCAGTACCCATAAAACTAACAACTAGTGGGATTTTTAAAAACTTGTGGATAAAATATGCAGTACCGCCTAAAGCCAAAGGATGAAATAGATGAAGAAGGTCATACTTATCTTCTTTATTTCTTTTATATATTTCCCAAAATAGATCTATCTGGCGGGTAATTATCTTTATTTTCCCACGTCTCTTTTGTGTCCGAAATATATTTATATGTCCATCTGTCTCAAAAGAAGGGGCATTTAAATAATTAACAGTAAAGATATCTATTTGGTGACCTCGTCTTGCTAACCTTTTGCTAATTTCTTTTATAACAATTTCAGTTCCTCCAACTATTGGTAAATAAGAAGGGGTAAGATAACATATCCTCATGAGATAACCTTAGGCCTCTTTATATGCCTTTATTGTTTCGTAGGCGGTTGCTTTCCAACTAAACAATTTCGATCGTTCTAATGCTTTGTTCCCTAAAGCCTTCCTCCGTTCTTTGTCTCTTATTAAAATTGCCAATGCCCTAAAGATATCCTCAAACTTGGTCGGGTCAACATACATCCCTGCATCATTGACAATTTCTGGGAGAGAGGTTGTCTTTGAAACTATTACTGGTAATTTACAAGACATGGCCTCCAAAACTGGTAAACCAAAACCCTCAAATAAGGAGGGATAGACAAAAATACCAGCGGCATTATAAAAAAAATTAAGTCTTGAATCATCAATATTACTGAGGAACACAACATTTTCAAGTAGTCCCATGTTTTTTACCATTTGTTCTAACTCCATGTGGTAATTGTTTCTATATCCTTTTCCAAGTATAAATAACTTCCATTCCTTACGGATAGCTTTATCTAAAAAACTGTAGGCTAATAATAAATTCCCAATATTTTTCCTTGGCTGAATGGCTCCGACATAAAGGATGAAACTGTTATGTCTTATATTAAAATGGTTTTCCAGATATTTTACACTGTTATCTAATGGAATTGGACAAAAACAAGGATCACAGGCAGAATAAATAACCCGTATTTTTTCCTCATGGATATTAAAAAATTTTATTATATCTTTTTTGGTACTTAAAGATACAGCTATAATCATGTCTGCTTGTTTAATCGTCTCTTCTATCCTTTGATTATAATAAGTATAGGTCGCTTTATCTACCCAATCCTCAAAATACTTAAAGGCCAAATCATGAATTGTAACTACCATCTTGGAAAATTTTTCTCTTGGAAGTAAAAAATTCGGCCCATGAAATACTTCAATGTTATTTTTTTTAAGTTTTTTGGGTAAATAAAAATCATCCCAGGTATCCCTGTACTTATATGGGTGTACCTTGGGAATTAAGCGAGGCAGATATGCTGAAATTGTATTAAAATTGTCCTTGTCCTGGGAACGTTTATGGAGATAAGTAAACAGACTATATCTATTATTAAACTTATCTATTTCTTCTAACGCCCGTATTAAATTTTTTACATATCTACCTGCCCCGTCAAGTTGATAGCTGGATCGGATATCTATCCCGATATGCATATGTTCCCTCCATCCATTTAATCTTTTCCCTTGAAATTTGAAAAGGATACCAAAAAAAGTTGTATAAAGTAGTTAAGAACTAGAAATATTATAATTGCACTAATTATTTTTATCAATAAGTTCACTAAAATTATAGTTGATAAATTAACTGAGCGTATAACAAGATACATTATTGCAGAGGCCATCATGTATCCAAAAATTGGTTTTACCCTTGGCATAGCTTTAAGTTTTTTAGAGATAAAATACCAGACAAAAATGATATTGCTTAACTGAGTAAAAGAGGTAGCAATACCGGCTCCAACAGCTCCCCATCTAGGTATTAGTAGATAATTACCAACAAAGTTAAAAATCAACATTATAAAGACATCCACTGCAATCAACTCTGGATGCCCAATGCTTAATAACAGCCCACCTGCATTATCGCATAATATAAAAATAATGCAATAAGGTACCAGGCTCAAAAGGATAGGAACAGAAGATATGTATTTATTCCCGTAAAGTAAAAGGATTACTTCCCTGGCGATTGAAGCTAAGCCAAAACCTACAGGAATAGCTATGGCAGCGGAGAAATTAGAAATCTTAACAAACAGATCTCTTAATGGTTCTAAATCATTTCCCCCGCTTAATTCTGCCATTTTAGGAAAACATACTGTAGTTATCGCTGTCCCGATCATAGTAAATAAAATGATAACTCTCTGGGCAGCAAAATAATAACCAACCTCTTGAGAACTATTAAAATATTTAAGCATAAAAATGTCTATCTTTTCAAAAAGGGTAAAGATTACATTAGCTAATAATAGCCATTTACTGAAATGAAAAATCTCCTTTATTATGCTCTTGTTTGTTCTAACATTATTTTTTTCTGGATTAAGAGATGGACCAAAAATTTCTTTCCAATTTATAAAAAACAGAGATAGTCCCAAGGCTGCCAGAACAGCTCCTATCTTTATTATAATTATTGCATTAAGTTGGAGATCTCCTTTATATAAAAAAATTAAGATAAAAAACAGGATAAAAAATATCTGATTTATAATGGGGAGGAGTGACATTGATTTAAACTTTTTTAAAAGTTGCAGGATTGCCTTATGAAAATCAAAAAAAGAGGTAGTTGTAGCAAGGCCGATAGAATAGAGAAATAAAAATGGAATCTGTTTATCAGCGTAAAAACAAGCTATTAGTTTGGATTTATAAAAAACAAGACCTAAAAGAGATACTATCACCCCTAAAATTATCTTTAATAAAAAAGAGACCTTAATAATCTTAAAAGAACTCTCTTTCCCTTCTTTACCCATAAAAAAACAGGCATTCTGGATAACCGCATTACGAAGACCTAAATCCATAAACTCGGTAAGGATAAGAGAAAAGGAAAGAAAAAGGGCATAATAGCCTAGTTGATCAGGAGATAGGAATCTAGCCAAGAGTACAGAGGCAACAAAACCAAATCCCGCAAAGAATAAATTACCAATGTAGACCAGGGAAATATCCCGAACGCTTTTAGATTTAATTAAACTACAGATGTCTTTAATGGTCATGATGGGTACTCCTCTCTTTAAAATAGACATCTTTCCAAAATAAATACCGTATTCTCTAAGTATCCAGAGGCAAGAGAAGACAAAAATTTTGCTGGAGTGAGTTATTAGTAGGCTTTTTATAAATTTTCTTAGTGCAGCTTCCCGTAAAATTGCCTCTGTTTG
>JAZDLJ010000210.1:0-8441 GCA_043802115.1 bacterium
CGATCAAAATCTTCGATTGATTAACCATCACTGCCATATTTTCCACCTCATCATAACCAACCCCCTTAAAATTATTATGAGGTATAATAACCATATCATAACACTCAGAGATAAGTTGAGTCTTCAGTCCCTGCTCAAATTTATCTACATTAAAAAAACCATGATTATAATAATAGATATTATCTATATACCTATTTTTCTCCAGTTCAAGTATGATCTTCTCTTGACCAAGTATCCCAACTTTCAGGTTAAGGAACTCTTTTTTAAGATATTCAACAATTAAATTTACATGCCACATCCTCGCCGACCTAAATATTAATACCTTATTTATTTTATTGAAAATTTCAAAATTTTTAGCAAGGTTATCTCTAAAATTAGCATGGCACCTCTCTTCCAAGGCTAAATCATAATGTTTTAGGACATCCTGAAATGATTCTTCTATTTGTTTAGGAGAATAGTATGGATAATTAACGATGGCCTGATTTCCCCCATCAAAATCAGACCAAATATTATTCTTTAAATATCCCTTTCCCAAGGCTTCATGATAGAAAGGCGTCCCAGGTTGAGGCGTATTAATTGAGACCTGCAAATCATTTAAAAGTCCTTTACTAACTAAATCATAAAGTAGTTCTGTGGTCTTTTTTTCTTCCTCCTGATCAGAACCCAAACCACCTACAGTAAAAGTCCCATAAATCTTTATCCCTATCTCCCTGGCAATAATTAAAACCTCTTTTAACTTTTCTAGATTATACTTCTTCCCTAGTCCCATTGAATTGGCTATCTTTTCACTACCTGTTTCTATACCTATTCTTAATTTGTAATATCCTGCTGACTTAAATGCCTCCAGCATCTCTCTATCCATATTCCAATAGGCGCACATAGCGTTATATTTCAACTTATGTAATCCAGCCTTTTTGATTGCAGTGGTCAGCTCCATAACAAATTGTTTATTTCCATTGTGCACCTCCTCATCAAAAAAAATTCCTTCCAACTGAGGATATTTATTCCTTAAATATCTTATCTCAGCAATAATATTTTCAACCTTTCTAGGTCGCCAATTTGGCCTTGCAAAGTAAAGATGCCTGCTTACACAAAATTTACAACCAAAAGGACAACCTCGGCTGGCATACATCTGGATTTCAAGATATTCACAGTTAGGTTCACCTGGAATGCCATAGGCTAATCGGCTGACATCTTCATCTTCAGGCCAAGGGAGAGAATTAAAATCCAATAAAGGCCGACGAGGATTTGGATATAAACCTAAAATATCTTTAGGAGATTTTCCACTAATAAGGTCAAATACTGTGTGTTCATATTCACCGATACAAACATAATCAGCTATCTTTAAGGTTTCCTGGGGATAGGCTGTTGGATGAGCGCCACAAAAGATTAAACTTGTACCGTAAATTTCTTTAACTGACTTGGCTAATTCTATATCCTCATTGATAGTTCTTGAAGAACTCTCCATAATAAGCCAATCAGGTTTCTCCACATTGATCCGCTTTAAATATTCTTTTCGATTTAATTTTTCAAGACAACCATCTATAAATTTGACCTCGTGAGTAGTTTCTTTTTTCAGCAAAGAAGAGGTATAGGCGAGTTCCCAAGGATAGTAGGTAAAAACCTCAGGGTAATTTTTCCATCCCCATGACCAACGGCTGGGGGAATGGACTATGTAGTAACCTTCTTTATCGATGCCTACTGAATTGGCGAGGAGAATTTTCATTTAGTAATTTTTAATAATTTTGTACATATGGCTCTCCAAATTTACAACAAATTTTAGAGTCGCGTCAAGGACAAAATTTAAAACAATTATTTTCTTGCAAAAACGTACGGCCTTACATATAATGTATATATACATTATACAGCTAAATAATTAGGAGAGCTAACCATGAAAAGAACACAAATATATCTTGACGAAACGATCTTTGACTTTCTAAAAAAAGAAAGTAAAGTTGAACACAAATCAATATCAGAAATAATTCGGGAAAGTATAAAAAAACGAATGGATAACAGACGAGATGATATAATTAGAAGGATGGAGTCCGTTTTTGGGATATGGAAAAATAGGGAACTAGATGTTAATGAATATATTACTAATCTTCGTAAGGACAGAAAATTATGATCATAATAGATTCTGATATACTCATATGGATTTTAAGAGGAAATAAAGAAATAAGGGCACAGTTTGAAAAAGCCATTACCCAAACAGGGGGCTCAATCTTTATTACTCCAATTCAACTAGCTGAATTATATGCAGGGATACGAGAAAAAGAAAAGTTAGATACTGAAAAATTTTTAACTACTTTTTCTCTGATAAATATCGATGGCAAGATAGGTAGATTAGCAGGAGAATTTATGAATAAATATCATAAATCGCATAGTATTACCATCGCTGATGCCTTAATTGCTGCATCAACAAAAATCTGTGGACTAAAACTCTGGACATTAAATAAAAAACATTATCCTATGTTAGAAAAGGTGGACTTTTTTCTTTTGTAGAACTAAGGAATAGAAATTAAATAAATTAACCCTTTTACATCTCATCTTCAGGCCATCTTTTGCCGATCCTCAAATTAGCCCTGCTAGTCCTGCGGTTTTGCTCAATCAGATCGACAAAATCTAACCTAAATCTGAGCATAAAATTGGTCAATTTATTTAATTTCTATTCCTAAGGTTTTACAACTCCGTTCCTTTTGGAAAGATGTCTAATAAAAAAGAAGCAGAAGACTGAGCACCTACAATAGCGATTCTCGAAATTATTTTAGTTTTTTAAGTTCTCTTTATAACCTTTAGATTCCTAATAACACATTCTAAAATTAAACTAAGGGTAACCACAAAAAAAAGAACCCCTACAAAAAAAAAGTTTATGATAATCAATAGGAATTTACTCTTTTCTTTTAGGAATTTTTTAATTACATTGCCTTTTGTAAGGAGTTCAAATTTACCTGTTACGTTGTATCCTCTACACTCTTTTGCGCCTATTGTTGCAGCAATAACATCCACATTAGAATAACCCATTCCATGATCTATATTATATAAGACTACAGAGAGATCATATTTCTTCAATCTTATTTCTTTTATACCTTTAATCCCAAGATTTAATACCCTTAGTCTCCCTTTTGTTTTTAATAAGATTATTTTATGAATAAATGGATTTTCCCTAATACTATTTTCTGCAGATTCAGGAACTAAAACATCTATTTTCGAATTTGGAAATTCATCCTTTAATGCCTTTAAGGTCTTTTCAAATATTCTGGATGCTGATCTAATTACTAATATCTTTTTCGTATCACTATTCACAGAAAATTTTTCCCCATATTATATTAACCTATCAAGATAATTGCTAGATATTTCATTGAATTGGATGTAATAATTTTAAATATTTTTTTGCCTTCACATGATTAGTGGTTAAAACTGTACATGCCTCGAATTCTTTTCTAGCCAAATCCTTTTTACCTAAATTATAAAATATCTCTCCTAAATGGAAATGAGTGGAAAGAAGTAACCCATTATCTTCTTTTTTCATCTCTTTTAATAAAAGTAAAGTTTGTTGAAGATATCCTGTAGCCTTATCTAAATCTCCTTTCTTCTTATGCATTTTTCCTAAAAAATAAGGAAGCTTAGCTATCTCTGGATCATTCTTACTTAATGATAAACAATGTTCAAAAAAACTGTCTATATCTGAATCTTCTTTAATATGGTGTCCATTTTTAAATAATTTCTGATAAAAAATATTTAAAGCATATATTTCCTCCGTTTCTCCTTCCCAGTGCCTTGCCATATCGTAATTTATAGAATTTATTATTCCTTGAACCTTTATTTGATTCATTTCATAATTATCCCAAGAGATACTCTCACATAATAACTTATTACTTTTACAGTATTCATATATCTCTGTACCAGGGTACGGCACGAGCCAGTTATAGGATATCCGAGTTGCTTTAATATTTTTGACAAACTCTAAATTCAATTTATAATCTTCTTCTGTCTCTCCAGGAATCCCAACTAAAATATTTGTGGTAAATCCTATCTTATACTTATAACAAAGTTCAGCGGCTCTATACCCTTGTACAACTGTAGTTCCCTTCTTTGTTATATCAAGTATATGTTGAGAGCCGCTCTCAAATCCAATACATATCCACACACATCCACTTTCTGCCATCATCCTCACTGTATCCTCATCAAATTCATTTACTCTGGCATTGCATGACCACTTTAAACCAATCTTTTGTTCTATTAATTTCTCACAAAAATCCCTAACAAGCTTCTTTTTTGTCATAAATGTATCATCAACAAGCATAAATTGAACTATATCAAATTTATTTTTCCATTCTATAACTTCAGCTATTATATTATCTGCTGATCTAAATCTAACCTTTTTCCCAAAAAGTTTATGCGCTACAGGTTGACAATAGGTACATCTCCCTGGACAGCCACGAGAAGTGAACATCATTACAATCTTCTTTTCTTTTATAACAGAATCAACATAAAGATCAAAATAATGAGGAAACGGGATGTCATCTAAATTAGACACATATTCACCAATAATAAGTGGAGCAACATAACTACCTCTTGCTAACTTATTAACTACTTTTGGGAAACTAATACACCCTTCACCAACCACTACATGATCAAAAAAACTACTATTTAACGTTTCTTCTGGTAATATTGAAGGATGTATACCTCCAGCAACAACAATTTTATTATATTTCTTGGCTATCTTAGCAACTTCATAAGCCAATTTTACCCCTGGGGTTTGAAAAGAAATTGCGACTATATCACTATCAGAAGATACAATTTTATCTTCAACTTGTTCAAATCCTGATGTATATCGTAAATCTAAAAGATCAACTTCATGCCCTTCTTTTAACACAACAGATGCCAGGTAACAAAGGCCAATTGGCATGTACCAGGAATCAGCGCAGGTAGACATCGTATAATAGGCATTGAGTCCAATGTTACTATTTCCTGGATAAACAAATAGTACCTTCATATTTTTTTAATCCTCTTTTCTATTGCTACTCAATCCTCAAAACATTAGACGCTTACATTCTCCCTTGGAATACAATATCAGTTACCTACCCAAAAACAAATCCAGGATAACCCCAAAAAAACAATTGTACATACATATCAAATTTATATTTAGGATTAGTAGTGGCAAGGACTACATAATCAAATCCTATTTTATTTAAAGAAATTACATCTGGTTTATATACAGGAAACCCAGCAAAAGTATCTTTTGTGTATAGATAATTATCAATAAAACCAACAATATCATACCCTTGTTCTAATAGATCACTAGAATATAACGCACCTGTTGCACTCGCACCGAATATGATTACTTTCTTAGTGATACCATTTTGCTGAAGATATTGTCTCATACCTAAATAAGTAAAATTATCCTTATTAAAAACCCTCTCAACCATCCTGATAAAAAGGGTATGAGCAAGTTGCCAGCACATAGCTATCCTCACCTGCTCTGTAGAAATAAACCTTGATAACTCAAATTCATCTTTTATCTGATTTAAAACCATCAAGTCATCATAAGAATGCTTAATCTTTTGTAAATAATCTAAATGAAGCATTGCTTCAGCCCATTCAGCTTTACCCCAGATATCTGTAAGAACTTTATGCGCATATCTTTTCTTGAGCCAGTCATCTAGGATATAACAAAATATTAACTTAGTTAATTTTAAGCCCCTTGCAAAATACGAGGCAATCTCTGGACTATCTGCTTTTATTAGTGGTTTTCGATTATTTATTTTTAATAAGAATTGCTCACTAGTAAACCACTCAAATAAATAATCAGTATATACATCTTTTACCTCGACAGCCTGTTGCATAATAGTACTAAAGGTATCTAATGTCTCACTAAAACTGACTTTACGGTAAGGATCCTTCAATGTTCCATACAAGATTAAATCAAGTTGTTGAACATCTTCTAACAAATCTAACCGCAGTATAGTATCAACAAATATCTTAACAGGAAGATGAGTAAGCCCTCCTCCCTCTTGGAAGTCATAATCATGAAAAATGATCTGCCCCCCAGGTTTAACATATTTTATCCACTCATTATAATCATAGAAGATATTTTCTAAACAATGCCGCCCATCAATAAACAATAAATCTATCAATAATCCTTGTTTTTTCCAGTTCCTAGCCACATCAACCGAATCAGCGTGAATAAGAGTTACATTTGAAATATCTGCAAATTTTTGGTGGACAGCGAGACAAGGCTGGATATCTATACTAAATATTTTGACATCGTTTCCTCTTGAGAAATGGTGAAATATCGCCAAAGAACCTCCTCGACAAGTACCTATTTCAACAATCACTCCACCTTTAGGGAGTTCAATGGTTTTTCTTGCTAAAAATCCTTTTTCGTTATCAGTTAATAACGCATAATTGATACTATTTAAAAACTTCTTACTATCCTCATCAAAATCAGCAAAAGTATTCAATTGTTACTACCTCCGATTATTAACACTTTAACAAAAATTATTTGTGTTACAAATCATCTCCCTCTTACCAGCACTCACTACCTCAAAAAGTTCACATTCTATCCCCACCCCTATCTTATGACAGCTTGTAGCGTACGCCGCCACCCTTTCAACCTCTTCATACCCCTTCCCCTGTGGATTATTATAAGGAATAATCGCTAAATCAAATTTGCTCATCTTTATTTCTTGTTTTATTCCTTCCGATAACTTATCGAGACATAGAAAATCATTTGTATAAGTCAAGACATTATCTATATTATTATTTAGTCGTAATTCCTCTTCAACAATTGGTTGCGTCATCACCATAACCTTTGCCATTGGATATCTCTTTTTTAAACCATTCAAAATCCTTTCAACCTGCCACATCCTGGCTGTCCTAAATAGCAGAATATTAGTCACTGTCTGATAAGGTATATTTAACATGCATTGTTCAATTGCATTCCTTGACCTATTTATGTAGGCCATATCATAAAATTTTTCAGATGTTTTATAGTTTTCTAAAATCTGTGTTGAATTATAATGCGGGTAATCTACTACAGAAAAATTACCACCATCAAACTTCTCCCATTCAACATCTTTTAAAAATCCGTTCTTTTTGGCCCATAGAAAGTAAGGAGTGCCTGGCTGCGGGGTACAGATAGAGAGTTGAAATCTCCAGAGTAAATCTTTTGTAATTAGTTCATCTAAGAGTTTTATCGTTTTTTTATCCCCTTCATCTGATGAACCAGCAGCACCAAAAGTAAACGTACCATACATCTTAAGACCAATGTCCTTTGCAATCTTTAAAATCTCTTTTAGCTTTGCAATATTAAATTTCTTCCCAAGCCCTATTGCTGCTGCTGTCTTTTCATCGGCAGTCTCAATCCCTACCCTTAACATATAATAACCAGCGTTTTTCATGGCCATTAGCATCTCTTGATCCATTGTCCAATAACCGCACATAACATTATAATGTAAATCATTTAATCCATGTTCACAGATGGCCTTGGTTAGAGCTAAAACGAATTTTTTATTCGCATTATGAACTTCCTCATCAAAAAAAATTCCTTCAAGTTGGGGATACTTTTTACGCAGATATGTTATTTCCGAAATTATATTATCAACATTACGTGGCCTCCAATTTGGCTTGGCATAGTACATATTCGCACAAACGCAAAAGTTACACTGCATTGGACACCCTCTGGAGGCATAGGCCTGAATCTCAAGATATTCACATGATGGTTCTCCCGGATTCCCATAGGCTAATCTTGATACATCTTCATCTTCTGGCCATGGCAGGGTATTAATGTCCAGTAACGGTCTTCTCTTATTTGGATAAATCCCCAGGATATCTTCACGCTTTTTCCCTTGTAATATCTCCAGGACAGTATACTCATATTCCCCCAAACAAACGTAATCAGCAAATTTTGCTACTTCATCAGGGTAACCTGTTGCATGTTGCCCACAAAATATTAATTTAGTATTAAAATCTTTTTTAATGGCCTTGGCAAGTCTGCTATCTTCTAAAATTGTCCTCGTGCAGCTTTCCATAATTAAAAAATCTGGTTTATGCTCGGCGATCTTTTTGTAATAAGCCCCAAAATCTAATTTTTTCAGACATCCATCTAAAAATAGCACCTCATAGTTAGTATCTCTTTTTAATAAGCTTGAGGTGTATGCTAATTCCCATGGATAGTAAGTAAAGACATTAAGATCCTTGTAGCTATTTGTCCACCTGCTTGGAGAATGAACCATAGCGTATCTGTTACTATCTATTCCGACTGAATTTGCGACAATTACTTTCATAACTTTTACTCCAATGTGTTGGTTCACAGGGAATCGGACTTTTTCATTCAATAAGGAAGCGAATTTTTTTACTTGGGGCTCTGCCCCAAACCCCGAAGTTTTTTAAGGCATAAGAGGAAACTCAAGATTGTCATATTATTACCAAAGTGATAT
>JAZDLJ010000238.1:0-3640 GCA_043802115.1 bacterium
TTGTACCTTTCCCTGAAAGGGATTAATGTTAGTAGCCGTGGGTTAATAACCCACGGAAGGGAATTATATAAGAGTTTCGTCCCTGGAGGGGTCGAACTAATTTTAACGAAAGAAATCGTTTCTGGGAAATACTAAGTGCGACCCTTTTAGGGACGAAGAGACGTTTTAAACCTTTTCCGTGGGTAAAAACCCACGGCTACTAACATAGATCCCCTGCGGGGACAATACTAATTGCTTATGAAACCACGCCTGTAGGCGTTGCTAGTACTATCCCCCTGATAGGGGGCCTAATCATACCACCCTTTCAAAGGGTGGTATGATTTAAGGAATCTTTTGGGAGCGAGGATAAAAATTTGAATCAGTAATTATCAAAAAATACTTACAGTAGAGATAAAATAAAAAAATTATTTTATCTCTACTGTAACCGAAAATAATTCAACATCCTGATAATCTCATCAAGTTGCTTTTTTACTGTCACTGATGAAGTAACTACAAACTCTTTTTTACTAATAGAGGATTCTACCTCAAGGATTGCTAACCTTATTTCTTTTAACCTTTTTTTAATTTCTTGTGCCATTTGATTGACATCTATTGCCAGGTCCTGGAATTCATCTTTTTTTCTTAAGTTAATCTCTGAAACAAAATTACCACTTTTTAGAATATTTACATTATGTTGGATGTGATAGATCGATCCCCCTATCTTATGGGTGACAATTATTCCAATTACTATAGTAACTACCACTGTAATGAGACCTGAAAGCAGCAGTCCTGGAAGGAGTATATCAAAGGCGGTAGGCACTTTTTCGGCTTTACCAGCCATATCTCCTGATACGTAATAGAAGGGATGGGGGCCCTTAAATTTAACGTTACTTAAATCATAATACAGAAGACTGGTAACAGCTATTGATATTGTTGTGACAATCAAGACTAATAAGACTATCTTTTTGATTAAGCTTATTTGGAAATTTTTTTTTGGTAAGTAATTGCTACGCCTTTTATACTTTTTCTTCTCCATAATATTTATAGTAATAATATTTATTATGTCCGATAGTTACTTCATTTAAAATTACTCCTAGGACTTTAGCCTGGACATTTTTGAGATGATTAATCCCATCAATAATAAACTCTCTGTTTGTCTTTTTGCTATTAATTATCAATAGGGTAGCATCTACAAGGGTTGATAGAATTGTTGGATCAGTTACTGATACCAGAGGTGGAGAATCTATAAGGACGTAATCAAAATTATTTCGGAATTCAACCAATAAATCCTTCATCCTTTGAGAATCAATCAACTCAGAGGGATTAGGTGGAAGTGGCCCTGAGGTAATTATAGAAAGATTTGGTATCTCAGTCTCCTGGATGACTTTAGATAGGTCATCAACTCTAACTAAAAGATTACTTAATCCTATTTCATTTTTTCCAAGAAAATTATGTAGGTTAGGTTTTCTTAGATCTGCATCAACTATTAAGGTCTTTCTCTTACTTTGGGCAAGGGTTATTCCAAGATTGACAAGAGTTGTGCTTTTACCTTCAGAGCTAATAGAACTTGTGACCAACAAACATTTTAATCTATCAACAGAAGAAAATAAAATATTTGTTCGTATCGACCGATAAGCTTCCGTAATAGGTGATTTTGGATCGTGATGAATAAGATAATGTGATCCTTCATCCTTTATTTTTTTAGGAAAGGCAGGTATAAGCCCAAGGGTAGGCATATCAAGATGTTTGTCTACATCTTCTTTGCTCTTTATAGTACTATCAAGATATTCGAAGAAAAAGGATAGACCAACCCCACCCATAAGTCCTACAATAAGTGAGAGCAGGATATTAAGTTTTTTCTTTGGGAAAACAGGATATCTTGGTACCTCAGCAGGGTCAATTATTCTAATATTCGTATTCTTAAGACCTTCAGCAATACTGGTCTCCTTAAATCGTTTAATTAAAATATCATACATCTGCTTATTACTCTCTGATTCACGCTTTAATGCCTCATATGAAATAGTCTTTTGATTCAATTCCAATGCCTCTTTTTTTTGTTCTTCAAGACTGGATTTCAGACTCTCTTCTCTTGATTTTGCAACTGCATATTCAACCTTTAAACCGTTAGCTATCTTTTGAACTTCTAGATCAATTTTCTTTTTTACTGTTTTAATTTGGGCCTCTAATTTTAACATCTCAGGATGTTTTAATTTATACTTCTGCGAGAGTTCTGAATACCTTCTCTCTAAATTTACATATTCATTTTTGATATTTTTTATTAATTCATTATTTATTACAGAAGGTAAGGATTCAATCATTTCAGGCTGGTTAGCAAATTGTTTTAATTGATTGTATCTGGTTTCTAGTTCTATTCGTTTGGCCTTACTTTCAATCACCACAGTGCTAAGTTCTGATAGCCTTTGAACCATTATAGATTGTTTTTCTCCCATATCCATTGACATGATAATATTATCTTCCATATATTTTTGTAAGGCTTGTTCAGAATTTTCTACATTCTCTTTCATCTGGGCTGTTTGATCCATTAACCACTTTGCTGCCTGTTTTTCTGCATCCAGCAGTCTCCCCATATTCTGTTCAATATACATTTCAGCCATTGTATTTGCTACCTTCGTGATAATAGCAGGATCATGCCCTTTGAAGCTGATATTAACTAGCCGACTATTTCTTACAGGTTCAACCTCTAACTTTTCCAAAAAACTATCTACTAAATCACTATCTTGTTCATCTCCTCCCAAATTAGTTTTTTCAGGGGTAAATATACTTTTAATCCGTTTAAAAAGTAGTCTTAAATTATCATCAGGCTCTCCTCCAAATTCAATTGTTTTACCTAAATCTAATTGTTTAATAACGCTTCTTGCTAGAGATCTGCTTGCTATTATTTTGTACTGAGTTTGATAATAATCTGTGTCAGAGGTATCTACTGACATAACCTCTTTAAAAGAGAGGACATTAGGATTCTCTTTTTCGATTACAATTTGAGCAGTAGATTTGTAGACAGGTTTAATTTTAAAAGAGCCTATTGTTACAATAATTACTGTAATGAATAGAAAAGTTAGAACTGTCCATTTTCTTTTCTGAATTATATTATAATAATCCCGTAAGTGTATTTCCTGGTTTTTTGGGGGCATAGGTTACCTTTATTTTGCTAGTTTAATAGAATTATTGCGAAATAAATTTACACTCAATTTATTCTGATTATATCGGATTTAGGGGAGCAGTTTCCCCTAAATCCGATATAATCAGGTTTTGTTTTTAGCCCTGAAAGGACGTTATGTATCAGCCCAGGGCTAGTATATAACGCCCTTTCAGGGCTAGCAACTTAAAAAATTTCGAGAAGATACAAATTAATTACCTCCCCTAAATCCGTTATAACCAGAATTTATTTTATCCTGATTGATATTTTGTATGATTTATTTTATGTGTTTTTAGCAAATTTTATGTTCTTCTAAGGATAGACTTAACATTATCTTTGCTTTTTACAGTGGTTATTTTACATTCGTATATTATTATAATATTAGGAAGTTCTCTAAAATAACCTCTAGCCTTTGTTCAACCTATCAAACAATTTAATCCTTATCAGACAACAAAAAGCTCACTAGTGCCGAATAGCTCAGCGTGTTTTTTATGCTGAGCTATTCGG
>JAZDLJ010000242.1:0-7364 GCA_043802115.1 bacterium
TCGTCATCTTTTTACAATATGCTATTTTCATGGCTCACTTTCATCTGCTGAACTCAATATTAGAGGATGGGCTCTTATCCATAACTTTGCACCTTCTAACCCACTAACAGTCAAAAAGTATAATGGCTTTCAAAGTCCAGCTGAAAGGCTTAATCAGTTTCGCTATCACGATAACTGGTTAAAAAATCTCCTAATCTCGGCTTCATTAGGAGGATTTAGGGACCCTCCCCTAAATCCGTTATAATCAGCATTAATTAATAATAACTACTTCATGCCCATTGAAAGTATAAAATTGTGGTAATCCCTACTATCCAGCAGTAATAAGAAAAGTAGGCTAATTTTTTGTGTTTAAGAATGCTAAATAGTGTTTTTAGTGAAAGGTATCCAACAATGCCAGCCATTAGCATACCAGCAAGGTATGTTAATAAAAGTTCTCCATTCATTATTGTAAAGGATAGTTTGTGTATTTCCAGGAACAAAGCACCTAAAATAGCTGGAATTGCAATTAAGAAAGAAAATTCTGCTGAGAAGTTTCTGTCTAGACCACAAAAAATTCCAGCTGCAATAGTAGCTCCAGATCTTGATATCCCAGGCATTATAGCTAACCCTTGAAACAGACCAATAATAAGGGCATTTGTAACTGTTAACTTTTTGAGTGTCTGGTTATTTGATCTGGTTTTATAATCAGCAATCCAGAGGATTAATCCAGTTACTACTAGCATCAAACCGACAATACTCACCTTAGTAAAGATATCCTCAAAGATATCCTTAAAAGCAAAACCAATAATCGCAGTTGGGATGCTTGCTATTAAGATAAAAAAGAGGGTACTTTGAGCTTCTAATATTTTTGGATCTTTCACGTTATTTAGGATTGTGGGATTAGTAATTAAATTAACGCTATGCTTGTAATATTCAAGGTTCAAAAAAGATTTAAACAGATAGGTAATATTTTTCCTGAAATACAAAAGAATAGCACATAAGGTAGCTACATGGAGAAGGATATCAAAGGTTAGTCCTGATTGTTCTAGATTATAGATACCCTTCTGGATTATAACTAGATGACCAGAGCTGCTAATGGGAAGGAATTCTGTGACTCCTTGAATGATGCCCAAGAGTATAGCCTTAAGTAGATTCACAACAATCCATCCCCTTTTTTAACTTGTCAAATAAAAAATCCTTGTATTGCTCAAGCGCTTCCTGACTCCTTGCCTCAAAGCGTAAGACTATTGCTGGTTGGGTATTAGATGCTCGAAGCAATCCCCAACCTTCATCAAATTTTATTCTTACGCCATCAATATCAATTAGTTCAAATTTATTATCTTCCTTAAGCCCTTTTTTTACCTCCTCAACAACCTCAAATTTTATTTCATCTGAACAGTCAACCCTTATTTCAGGTGTGGCATGTGTTTTAGGTATATTGTTCAATAAGTTGCTTAATGAACAGTTTGAATCAGAAATTATTTGGGCTAATTTACAGGAGGCATAAATAGCATCATCAAATCCGTAATAATCATCAGCAAAAAACATATGTCCACTCATTTCTCCTGCTAAAAGGGCACCTTCCTCTTTCATCTTGCTTTTAATCAAAGAATGTCCAGCTTTCCACATTATCGGTAGACCCCCATGATTAATGATATCTTCTTCGAGGTTTTGAGATGATTTGACCTCATAGATTATTTTAGCGCCCTTATTTTTCTTTAAGACATCGCGGGCAAAAAGAATTAATAAACTATCGCCCCAGATAATATCTCCATTTTCATCTACTGTCCCAATACGGTCAGCATCTCCATCGTAGCCTATACCTAAGTCTGCCTTCTCTTCTTTAACTCGTTTAATAAGTGTGCTTAGATTTTCAGGGACAGTAGGGTCTGGAAAGTGATTAGGAAAGTTACCATCTAGTTTACAGAATAGTTCGATTACTTCACATCCAATACTAGATAGAACTTGTGGGGCTATTAAGGAAGCAGTGCCATTTCCAGCATCAACTACTATCTTGATTTTTTTATTCAACTGTATCTTTTTGTTGATCATCTCTAAATAGGCATCTGTGACACTTCCTTTTTCTATTCTCCCTGTTCCTGTTTTATACTTACTACCTTCAATAGTATCTTTTATTCTTTGGATATCATGACCATAGATTGTGTCTTTTCCGATACACATTTTAAAACCATTAAATTCAGGTGGATTATGACTCGCAGTGATCATTACTCCACCATCTTTCTTAAAATGATGTAGTGAAAAGTAAAAAAGAGGGGTAGGGACAATACCAATATCTAACACGTTACAACCGGTTTCAAGTAATCCATCGACAAGATAGTTAAAAAAAGAAGGTGAACTATTCCTATTATCTCTGCCAACTACTAAATTATTTTTAGCGATTTTTTGTTGGATGTAGGATCCAAATGCCTTGCCTAAATTTTTTACTACATCAGGGGTTAAATCTTGACCTACCTTCCCTCTTATGTCATACTCTCGAAATATTTGTTTATTCATAATAATAAAGATAGTTTAGAGGTTGAGTTGTTAAGTGAGCGACCATAAAAACTTATAACATTTTGCTCGGCTCCAACGGAAAACTGCGCTAAGAAAATTTAGAAAAAGTAACCTAAGTCGCTTACGCAAAAGTTATAAGTAATTATGGTCGCTCACGTAGTCAATTGAGTAAAGAAAAATACTTATTACAATATAGTCTAACCCCTTAATTAAAGTCAATTAAAAAACTCTTGTCTATTTAAATTAAAAAATACTTGTAATTTTTCTTGTTTTTATATTAATATCTATATTTGATGAGGTATTGTTTGAGAACGTATTTTTTGTGCAGCAATTTCATTTTGACTTACTTGGTGATATGGCTCAAACAGAGGCAATTTAGGTAAGCAAGCTTAGAAAATTCAAAAAGACTACTCCAACGAACGAAGCAAAGATTTTTGTCTTCTCACCCGCAAGATTATTTTGGAAAGATGTCTATTGCTGTTTATTTGTTGATCTAGCTGATTTTTTTTGTATGTCTATAAAATGAGGGGAAAAATGGTGGTGAATAGAAAGGCAATAGTTGACGGACAATTTTATCCTTCAGATCCTAAGCAGTTGTCAGAATTAGTAAGACAATATACAACCTCGGATACAGAGCCTAAAAAGGCTATGGGTATTGTCTCTCCTCACGCTGGTTTTATGTACTCAGGTGAGGTTGCGGGTGCAGTTTATTCCACGATTAAGATACCTAAAAGAATAATAATCATTGGCCCAAATCATACTGGATTAGGTGAGTCAGCTTCGATTGTCACAGAAGGTGAATGGGAGATGCCCAATGGAAAGGTTAAGATAGATACTGCGTTAGCAAATGAGATAATTAAACAGAGCTCTGTCTTAAAAAAAGATCAATTAGCTCACTTAAGAGAGCATTCATTAGAAGTTCAATTACCGTTTATCCAATTTTTAACTAAGGAATTTAAGATGGTTCCTATATCCATAATGACCCATAAATTAGCGGATTGTCTGGAAATAGGAACTGCTCTTGCAAGGGCTATCAAAGATATATCCGAAGAGGTTTTAATCGTAGCAAGCACTGATATGACTCATTATGAGCCACACGAGACTGCCAAGATCAAAGACCATCTGGCTATAGACAAGATACTGAAGCTTGATGCCCAGGGTTTATTTGAGGTTGTTAGAGAGAATAGAATTAGTATGTGCGGTGTTATGCCTACTATTACAACTATTGTTGCCTGTAAACAACTTGGAGCTACCAAGGTTGATTTAGTGAGATATATGACATCAGGGGATATAAGTGGTGATAAGGATCAAGTTGTTGGTTATGCTGGGTTAGTTATATTTTGAAAAAGATAAAATAGTTTTTTTGTTTTATCTTTTTCAAAATATAACTTTTTGGTTTTTCTGTTTTTATTGGACTTGTCTGATACCAGGCAATCATGTAGGGAGGCAGAAGAACCAATCAAAAGTATAAAAAAGGAGTTTAATTTTGCTCCATTTGTGGTATATATACCTTAAACGTATAGAAAATTTTATTGTTTTATACGACTTTGCGGAGAATATAAGTGTCAGTGATTAATGTCAGATAAAGGAAGAATTTTTATTGAGACTGACGACACTGTTCCTGTCCGCCAAAAGGGCACTAATTTAATGTCCCAAGTATAAATAATAATACCTGGCACAGGTGTAAGGGAGTACACTTAAAATGACAAAAAAAGACAGCAGGGACGAGAAGATTGAGCAGGAGATTAAGGAGAGAGATAAGTGTGTTAATTTGTTGAAGAAAGAAGACAAAAAAGAGACTGTCACCCCCTTTGATAAAATTATTGGTTCTAGTGGGAAGATGAAAGATATCTTAAATCTTATAAAAAAAGTGGCAGAGAGTGATGTTACTACTGTCTTAATCGAAGGTGAAAGTGGGACAGGAAAGGATTTGCTTGCAAGGGTAATTCATGACAGTAGTAAAAGAAGAGAATTTCCTTTTATGGAAATAAATTGTGCTGCTTTGCCAGAAACTCTTCTTGAGAGTGAATTGCTGGGGTATGAAAAAGGTGCCTTTACTGATGCAAACCACATGAAAAAAGGCTTGTTTGAGATAGCTGATGGAGGTACGGTCTATCTGGATGAGATAGGAGATCTAAAGAAATCTCTTCAGGTCAAGTTATTAAGGCTATTAGAGACAAAGAGGTTTAAACGTATTGGAAGTGTAAGTGATTTGTCTGTTAATGTTAGAATAGTAGCCGCTACTAATAAAAATTTGAGAAAGGCTATAGATAATGGTCAATTCAGAGATGATTTATTTTATAGATTGAATGTAGTGCCCATCACTGTCCCTCCTCTTAGGGACCGACGAGATGACATCCTGAATTTAACGCACCATTTTATAAGTATTTATAATAAAGAGTTTAATAAAGAGATAAAATATATCTCTAATATGGCTAAAAAATTTTTAGAGGAATATTATTGGCCAGGTAATGTAAGGGAATTAAAGAATGTTATTGAGAGGGCTATTGTATTTGAAGAAGGAGATACCCTTTTGATAGAGGATTTACACCTCGAAATGATGAGGCAACAGGTATATGACATGGCTACTATAATAAGATTGCCTCCTCAGGGGCTATCTATTAAAAAAGTAGAAATGGAATTAATTAGACAGGCCCTGGAGGTATCAAAAGGCTGCCAGATTAGGGCTGCTAAATTATTAGATTTAACCAGGGATAGTTTACGGTATAAGATGAAAAAGTTTGGTCTTTTGTAACAATACTTGTAATGGGTAGAAAGTAGTTTTTTACTTTCTACCCATTACAAGTATTGTTTTTTGCATCAGTTTTTTTGTGTTTATGGCAATTTTAGTTTAAAGAAAGGGGGCACTTGTGAATCTTTTTAGGGTTAAAAAGTTATTAGTAATTTTATTAGTATTAGGGGTTGTATGTAATCTAATATATTTACAAGGTCATTGCCTGGCAGCAGGTAGGAAAAAAACAGGGAAAAGAGTAGTAACCCAAAAGAAGGTAGAGAAGACAGGTATAAATAATAAAAATAAAAATGGAGCAGCAGGTAAGAAAAAAGAAGAGATATTAGTTGAGTTCAAAGAGAGCGGAAGAAAAATTATGAAAAAAGATTTTGATATTGAATGGAATCTATTACCAATAGAACAAAGAAATGCGATCAAGAAGGCAGATTATCTGGAGATAGTCAAAAAGCGTACTTTATTTTCAGATGCTGCCAAAAAAGAAAAGCTAGATGAGTCACCAGAAATCCCTAAAAAGATTATTGCAAGGACAGAACAATTACTTAGAGATATTTGGGTTAGACTTGAACTTGAAAAGATTAAAATAGAAAAGGAGGATGTTACTAAACGGATGAAGGTTGTAGTTGCTCAAATGCCCAAAGAGAATGTTACTCCAGAAAGTGAGAAATATATAAGAAGCAATGTAGAATTAGGCTTGAAGCTAGAGATATTAGAAAAACAATATAAAAATAAAAATGTAAAAATTAAGAGAAATGTCCAAGAACTAGCAAATGAAGATATAAAGGATAGCATAGTCTTAGCCGAAGTTGGTGAGAAAATGATCACGATAGAGATAGTTGAGAATAAGTTCCCTGGATATAAAGAACTATTAGGGAAAAAGGGCGATAAGGAAAACCTTGTAAATATGTTAGACAAGGTAATTCTTGGCGAGATATTTATTGCAGAGGCCAAGGGAAAAGGGCTTGATGATACAGATGAATATAAAGTAGGGAGGGTAAGTATTGAAGATCAGGTTAGGGCAGAGGAATATTTATTTTACAACAGGTCAAAGGTAATGGAAGTAAGCTTGACCAAAGAAGATTTAAATGAATTTTATCAAAAAAACAAGGCTGGTTTTGAGCCCAAAGGATATGTATGGCTTAGACATATCTATATCCCTCTTGCCCCTAAAGATATGGATTCAGATAAAAAGGATACTATAAACCAAAAGGCTAGAGATGAGGCAGGAGAGGTATTCCAAAAATTGAAGGAAGGACAGAAAATAGAGATTAAAACTGATGTTATAATAGGTATTAATAAGGATACAGATAAGAAGATAGTAGTCGCAACAATAGATGACAAGGAAGTAACCCTGGCAGATGTGGAAAAGATACATTCTAAATATGTAGAATTGTCTAATGATAAAAAGATGGTAGCCATGCACAATATAACAAAAGGATTTTTTGATCTCTTTTCAGAACTTGCTGCGAAACATTCAAAATCTCCAAGAGCAAGTTATGGAGGCTATTTAGAACCATTTAAAGAAGGTAAATATAGTAACGAATTTGAAGCAGCTATATTTTATAAAGAGGAAGATGGACAGGAAAAAGTTATACTACCTCCAGGGGAAATAAAATTAATTGAGATACCTGAACCTGATCAAGCTATACATATTATAAAAAGAGTAGGTCCAGATGACCCAAGATTAAGACAGTTTGCCCTTGAGAGAACGTTCATGGAAGAGATGGCCAAGGGATTAGAAAATAAGGCTGGGGGTGTGGTTAATAGGGAGTTGTTACAGTAAGAAAGTGGATTGGTTGAGTAGTATAGGAGGTTAGAGGAAAATTAAATGAGTCTAAAATTGTTAGAAAAAGAGCATGATATCCTCACTAAAATAAATGAATTACCTGATGAAAAGATTAAAAAAATAGAAGCTTTTATTGAATTCAGGCACTGGTGTAGTTAAATGGGATTCTCCGAAAAGCTCTCTTTGTAGGTTTGCAGAAATCTTTGCTTCGCTCGTTAGAGTAGTCTTTTTGAATTTTCTACGCTCGCTTCCCTAAAATTGTCAAAACTCGCTACGCTCAAACAATGGCAATTTTTGGGGAAGCTTCACTAAGAAAATTTACAAAAAGCCTACTAA
>JAZDLJ010000247.1:0-8503 GCA_043802115.1 bacterium
AAAATACGTAAAACAGTCTTTGCATTTGTAAATCTTACGTACACCATAATTTTTAGTTTGATAGCTGGTGTGAGCCTTAAAATTTTTAGAGTTACAGTTAGGGCATTTATTTTTTAAAAGTTCCATATAATCTACCTCCTCAATAAGGTTAATGTTTAATTTACTAAGTAGATTATATCGTCAACTTTTCAAGATTTATTTAATAAAATTTACAAAGAATTAACTAATCCCATTTAACGGAACCAGTGCCCAATTGAGGCATTCACATACTCATCATCTACATAATTATTCATCATGGACATCTTTACTTTATTTCGATCTATTTTCATATTTGTTTTTTAATTTTTTTTACAACCTGGTCATCAATAAATACAAATGGTATCCTCTTCAAAAAGTAAGGTAATAATGTTCAGGGCTAAAAACTAAACCTGGTTAAATTCTAACTTAATTTAGTTACCATGAAATTTGAAGAGGATACTACAAATGTTATTCAGCAGCACTTATACCTTTTTTTATCTATGACAGTATCCTTCATTTATGCCAGAAGAACTATTCTTTATCCGATACCCCAGCATCCTCAAAGGTAGCCATCTCATTTAATATTTTTACGCCTGCCTCAACTAGACCAAAGGCTAATGCAGCGCCTGTACCTTCTCCCAACCTCAGTTCCAAATCCAACAAGGGTCTTAATCCCATCCGCTCTAACATTATCTTATGTCCCTTCTCTACTGAATTATGGGCTGAGACAAGATAATTTTTAATTTTGGGTTCTATCTCTGTAGCTATAAGTGCCCCAGCAGTTGAGATAAATCCATCTATAACAACTGGTACCCTATTGGCTGCTGCCCCAATTATTAAACCTGCCAATCCACCTATCTCGAATCCACCGACCTTAGCCAGGACATCAAGGGGATCAGTCTTATCTGGTTTATTGAGCTCTAGCGCCTTTTCAATTAAGGCTATCTTTTTCTTTAAACCCTCATTACAGATACCTGTACCTTTTCCAGTAACCTCTTCTATCTTCCGATTAGTAAAGACTGCTACAATGGCGCTGCTTGGGGTAGTATTGCCAATTCCCATATCCCCTGTAGCCAGGATATCAGCTCCTTTTTCGATCAGCATTTCTGCAACTTCAATCCCTGCGTCTAAAGCTCTAATGGCTTCTTCCCTGGTCATAGCAGTACCTGCGGCTATATTCCTTGTCCCATAGGCAATCTTTTTATCAATCACACCTTCTTTTATTTTTAGATCGCAGGCGACCCCCATATCAACTACAACTACCTCTGCTTTCACTTGTCTGGCTAAGACATTAATTGCTGCTCCACCTTTAATAAAATTATAGATCATCTGCTCTGTTACGGCCTGGGGAAAGGCACTAACCCCTTCTTGCGCTATCCCATGATCTCCAGCCATGACCACAACAACCTTTTTTTGCAACGAATTTCCCTTTTCTCCTCTTATCGCTGTATACCACTTAGCCAATTCTTCTAATCTTCCCAAGCTATCTTTGGGTTTAGTCAATCGATCCAATCTTTGTTGGAGATCCTGCTGGTTTGTGTGGTCGATTTTACAAATTTTGTTTAAGGTATTTTCTAATTTCCCCATAATTTTTTATTTTATTCCCCCTTTTATTATAAAATTTAAGGATACAAATTTCAGCTTGCAAAGTTTTTAATTATGTTCGACTTTTTTAAGCTTATCTATACTACTCCAACTTAGGTTTTTCTTGGTAACTATTAGCCTAGGTAAGACCTGTTAGGTTAGTTAAAGATCAGTAGGTTAAGGCACATAGGCACATAGTTTTTAAGGTTTTTTTGTTTTTCCTCTGTGCCTTTGCTACTTTTTACTTTATGTTACTATGTTTAATCAATACAATTAGTTAGAAAAACCTAAGTTGGAGTAGTATATATCTATCTTGTCTTGCGGTCTTCCGCTTGCCTCCTTTGCTCGGATCAAGTCAGTTCGAGAAATAAAAGGGATATTAAAATCATCCAGTTTAACTAGTTCGCGGTTTCCCCATGCCTCTTTAAATTTAACTCCTGGGATTGACATCATAATATCTATCCTTAATGGTGCCCTTCCCATTTGATAGAAGTAATCCTCATGAGTAAAGTCGTCTGGAGTAAGATTTGCTAATGGCGCCCCAATTCCTTCAATGCCAAATATATTGAGCTAGCATTTTTAGTATCCGTCGCTATCCATAGATCAATATCTTTAGTGAAACGTGGCTCGCTGTATTTCATAACTGCATAGCCGCCTACAACAAGATAACGTACTTCATGCTTTTTGAAAAGACTCAATAGTTCTTTGAAGTCGGAATTCGTTAACATCTAAACCTCGAATTAAAAAATAATCATGAAGCATTTCTGATACTGCTTCGAAAATGGCACGATCTCCTTGGGATTGCCAGAAATGGATGTCAAAAGACTGATTATCATCTCTAAGATGCTGGTAGTTTTCTTCTATTATTTTCATTTTTTTCCTTAGCCTTCAGAACAATTGCTGCTCACACCAACGCTTGGATTTCAAACTTCGACCCTAAAATTTCCTTCGTCTGTCTTAACCTATCATCAGATGCATAAACCGCTATTGCGGAAGAGGATAGGTTTGCCAGCAAGCAACTCACTGCTGCCTGTTTCAACAATCCTGGAGTCGCTTCCAAGACTTGATTCCTAAACTGCCTCCGATGTTTATCAGTGATACCTGCAAAATCTCTGATCATAGCTACATATCCCTTCTCCCCTGGGCCTAGAGGTCTATCAAGGGAGGCAATAGTGCTAATAATAGCCTTCCTAAGTTCCTCTTCTGATATCTCATTTGTTGAAGATTCTTCTATGGCCTTTTGGTAGACATTAAGGGTCTCGAATAAATTAGGATCTCTATAGGAAAGGAAGGCAAAATTTCCATTTAGACTGTCACAAACAGAATACCCACCATATGCCCCTCCCTGAACACGGATACGTTTATATAAGTATCCGCTTGACAATTCACTAGACAAAACCAGGAGATTAGGGGCTTCCCTGGATAAATAAGATGCTGTTGGCAAGACCTGGGCTACGTAGCTAACCTGAGATGGGATAGAAATACCAGAAAAAGCAGCTTTTAATTCAGCAAGCATTGGTTTTATAGGCTCGCCGCCTTTTAACAAATTAGGAAGAAGATTCTTTTCTAAAGCCCCCTTTAATTTTTCAATTCCTTCCCTTTCTCCAGTAAGATTTATAAGAAGGCGACCTTGTCGAAAGATATCATTTTTTAATTTTCTTAAAGTGTGCTGAATGGACTCAACCTTTTGGTCAAATTTATCAGCCAGATGAGCTAAAAAGCGTAATTGGCCTAACCCATTCCACTGCTCATCCCTATAAAAAGGCAAAGAAAGTCCTGCTGAGGCTGTACGACGAGCAAAGACATGCCCAAGAGGAACTACTGCTGAAGTCATCTGATTTTTTCCTTCTGCGATAATATCCCGCATTCGGTTTTTGTCAGAGAGGTCTCCCTGTGTCAAAAGTTCACTGAGGAGCTTAGTTGCATAAGGGATATTCCGATTTAAGACCTTCATTCTAAAAATCATCTTTTGCCAGACACTACTACCATCAGTCGTACTTCCTGCAGATAGATCATAGCTAATGCCCCCCATCTTTAAAACAAGTTGGGAAGCCATTATATGATAAGCTTTTCCTGCTGCCCCCATGCCTAATGTTAGCTTGCCTAATAAGGGCAAATATAACTGGAGATCGTCTGTTAAATCAGCTATATCAAAGGCCAGGTCTAAATAGGTCAGGCCATTGGTAAATATCTCATGTTCCATAATCTGAACATTATTAAAAATATTTTTTTGAGTAGGGATGCTTTCAACCTCATGTGGAATATCCTTTAATTCCAAACGGGGTAAGGTTGCTAATGCCTCTGAAGAATCAGGGGCAATCTGCTCTTTTCGCAGAATCTCAGCCTTGTTAGCGATATCTTTTAGTCGATCTTCAGAAAGGGAGTCCTTTTTCTCCTTCATTTTGTGCCTGAAGGCCGCCTCTTTTTCTTCAGTATAGGTCTTACTCGGTTCTAAGACAGAAATTAAAGAGTGTTTATTTTTTAATAGTCTTTCCTCAATTATCTTCTCAAATAAACTTGGTTGTTTCTGCCACTTCTGTCTAACTCCTTCAATTAGAGTAGGAAATTGAAGACCAATAAAGGGGTCTCCTCCATAAAGCCAGGTATGATAAACACGCCCCATAAGTTTAATAGCGTAAGGAAGACCATCTCGACTTATCTCCCTACCTTGAAATTCTACTTGATGCAAGGCGCCATCGATTAGTTGAGAATCAATTCCTCTATCAATAATAGACTTAAGCGTATCAAAAACCAATTTTTCTATCTGATCAACCTTATCAGGATCTGTCCCCCTCAAACCAACAATAAAGGCAGGTTGTTTTAAATCCAGCTCAAGATCGGTAATTGGAGAAAGATCTTCTCCTAGTCCTGATTCAATTAATGCCCTACGTAAAGGCGCTCCTGCACTTCCTACAAGGGCAATCCCTGCAACCTGCAACAATAAGACCTCTTCTGCCTCCAGGTTATCTGCTGCCACCCAGGCGATATTTACCACAGTTTTTCTAGTCAGAGCTTCCTCTTTCCCTATTGGATACCAGCCATGGATATGACGCCTCTCTCCCCATCCTGGTTGATGCTTAACCTGGGAATCAACCTCAATCCTCTCCAGACCTTCAAACCTATTTGCTAAAAAACTTAGGTGCTCTTTGGTAGTGATATCCCCATAAAGAAAGAACCAGGCATTGCTTAGAGAATAATATTGTCTATGAAATGATTTAAACTGTTCATATGTTAATTTAGGGATATCGTTAGGATCTCCACCTGAATCACAGCTATAAGAATTGTTTGGATATAATGCCTCTAAGGTTAATTTAGCCATTAGAGAATCAGCGGACGAATAAACACCCTTCATCTCATTATAGACGATCCCGGAGATGGTTAATTCACTGTTTATATCACCTGGTTTAGTAAATTCAAGATGGTGTCCTTCTTGTAAAAAGGTATCCAACAAGAGTCTTGGTCTAAAAACCAAGTCGATATAAACCTCAACAAGATTAAAAAAATCATCTTTAACCTGGCTAGCTACTGGATAGACAGTCTTATCTGGATAAGTAAAGGCATTAATAAAGGTCTTCAGAGATCCTTTGGCTAATTCGTTAAAGGCATCTTTGACAGGATATTTCTCAGAACCGGCCAGCACAGAGTGTTCCAGGATATGTGGTACCCCCGTTGAATCAGAAGGTGGAGTTCTAAAACCAACAGAGAAAAGGTTTTCCTTATCCTCGCAGTGCAGATGCAAAACTCGAGCGTCCGTCTTATTGTGTTTGATTTCATAAGCTGTGACTCTGATATCAGGAATTTCGTTAACTCGTAATATAGTAAAACCATGGAGATCCTCTCCTGGTCTTAAGGTTGGGGTGAGGCAATTGTTTTTTGGCATTTTCCCCTCCGAATTTAAGTTTGTAAAATAATAGCACGCAATGTGAATAATATCAATGGGAATTAAAAACCTTGCCAGATATCCTTAATTGTGGTAAATTTTAAGTATAGAGTACTTTGGGAAAGTCAATAATTTTTATTTTTTATGTGATTTTAAAGAATATAGATTTTCAGAAAAATAATTAAAAAATGATAGAAGATGTTCTAATCTCATCAAATAAATTGTAATTATTTTTCTGAAAATCTATAAAACTTGTCTTGCAATGAGGATAAAGTGAAAAAGGTATTTTATCCCCATTACAAGTATAATTTTAATTAATTCCAATTTAAGCAGGCATAAAGAAGAAAGCGTTCTTTATGTCTGCTTAAATTGGAAAAGGAGATAAAAATGTCCGATATTATCAACGGCCTGCCAAATATCTGTGGTAACGCCAAAGAGATAAAAACAATAATCGGTAAGCAACCAAAACTGTATGCCCATATCTCTAATATTGACATCAATAATATCCAATCAGCCTTTGGTATGGCCTTGCATATGCATCAACCTACTATCCCAGCTCAAAGTGAAGACCTAACTACTGCTGGACTTATAAGTAATCTTCAATACATGATGGAACGTCAGCATATCCACGACAATCACAATGCCCCAGTTTTTTTATGGTGTTATTCTCGAATGTCTGATTTTATCAGGGAACTTGTTGGTCAAGGGAAGAATCCCCGAATAATGCTGGACTACTCTGGTAATCTACTTTGGGGGTTAAGACAGATTGAGAATGGGAAGGTCCTTGACAATTTAAAATTGGTAACCTGTGATCAAAAGTATTATCAATATGTGGAATGGTTGGGGACGATGTGGTCTCATGCAGTAGTCTCTTCCACCCCTGTGCCTGATATAAAATTGCATATTCAAGCTTGGCGAGAGCATTTTGCTTCGATTTTTGGTTTGGACGCACTAGCAAGGGTGAAAGGATTTTCTCCACCTGAGATGCATCTCCCAATTCATCCCGATGTGTGTTTTGAATATGTAAGATCTCTGAAAGACGCAGGTTATGAGTGGTTAATGGTACAGGAGCATACTATAGAAAATGCTGATGGGACAAGGTTAACAAGACATAACTTCCCCCATCGCCTGGTTGCTAAAAATTCTCTAGGTGAGACAGAGGAGATAGCTGTCTTAATTAAGACTAAAGGTTCAGATACAAAACTTGTTGCCCAGATGCAGCCTTATCACGAGGCTAAGTCAATAAACAGGGAAAAATATAACGGAAAATCTATTCCTCCTTTTGTCCTTCAGATAGCCGATGGAGAAAATGGTGGGGTTATGATGAACGAGTTTCCACCAGCTTATAAAAAAGATTTTCAGGAGATTGGTACTAGCGGGGTTGTGGCCATGAATGGCTCCGAGTATCTAGGATTTATAAAGAAGGTGGGAATTAAGGAAAAGGATTTAATCCCGGTGCAGCCAATATCCCAGCATAAAATATGGGAATTTATTGATGAGTATGAGGATGGGGCAGCGGATAAGGCTATAGAAAAGGTCAAGACGAAGTATCATGATTTTAATCTGGATAAGGCTTCCTGGACAAGTAATATAAGCTGGGTGAAGGGGTATGATCATGTTTTAAGTCCCATTAACAAGTTGAGCGCTGAATTTCACGAAAGATTTGACGGAAAGAACGTTGATCAAGCAAGTGGTGTTTATAGAGAGGCGTTGCTTTATCTTCTGCTCTCCCAAACAAGTTGCTTCCGATACTGGGGTGATGGGAAATGGACAGATTATGCCAAGGAACTTTGTAGACGGGGAATGGTTTCAACTGGGATAAAGTAGCTTTTTTACTTTATCTCAGTTAAAAGTGTTGGCATTTTTGGCATTCTTCATTAGCCAGATTACACTTTTTTACTTATTTTTGCTGCTCACTTTTCTATCCCGTCATGTTATTGGCGACTGCTTCTTCTTATGAGGGAGAATCTGGAGTAGTATATGTTTCAATTTCCTGAATTTGAACTTTTGCTTAAGATTGCCCTTCTGATATTATCGTGCACGATGTTTTTTTGTCTTTATCGGGCTATCCTTGGCCCAACAACCTTGGATAAATTAATAGGGATAAATGTTATTGGGACAAAGAGTATCGTTGCCATTGTCTTTATCGGTATCATTTTTAATCAGGGATATCTTTTTGATATCGCTTTACTATATGCCTTGCTAGTCTTTATTGCTACGATAGCCTTTGTTAAATATCTTGAAACAAGGGATATTGGAGAATGAATGATAAAGGATCTTCTTGTAAATCTATGTCAGATAGTAGCTGCCTTATTTGTTAGTGGAGGTGTTTTTTTTTTCATTACCACTACTATTGGAATTCTTCGGATGCCGGATCCATACAATAGAGGTCACGCTGCGGGTAAAGGTGATAGTCCTGCCTTAATTTTATGTCTGGTTGGCTGTTGGTTATATTGGCTGACAGTAAACTGGATAGAGAGTATAAAAATAATCTTAATTGTAATTTTTATGCTCTTCGCCAATCCAATTGCCATTCATTCCATCCTGAGGGTATGCTACAAGACTAAGAGAAAACCTGTTAACGGGACAACTTTTGATCTGTTGGATTCTGATATTAACACTCATCAAGATCAGTCTCGACAGTGAAAAGTTTCAACAAGTTCCAAGTGAGGACTTCAACGATTTTTAATAAATAGCACACGGATTAGACATCTTTTTATTTAGGCCAAAAAATAGGTTACACTTTTTAAATATTTTTTTGCCACAGAGTTATTTTGTTGAAAGTTACGTAAAGAAAGGAAGAAATAATTGGCATCCTTCATTTACTAGTTTACACTTTTAGGGCGTATTCTTTAGAAAGCAAAAAAACAAAAACCTTTTAGACACGGATTTACACAGATTGAAACCTTTTAATTAGCGTTAGTTAGATATAATACTTAATGTTTATTAGGTTAATTATTCTAGTAGCGTTTTTAAAAAATCTGTATAAATTCGTGTAATTCGTGAGCAATAAAAATCAAG
>JAZDLJ010000021.1:0-5440 GCA_043802115.1 bacterium
GATTTTAGGAAAAGGAAGCATCAAATTCAAAAAAAACGGCAGATTCCCATAAAATTAAAAAACAATTTTATGGGAATCTGCCGTAAAGGAGGAAAAGTAAATGCAAGAATTAAAATTAGCAGCTCAACTAAGGACTGAAACTGGTAAAGGATTTAATAGACGACTAAGGGAGGAAGGGAATATCCCGTCAATTGTCTATGGCAATAGTAAGGAACCTGTTTCTCTTAGCATCAATAGGAGGGAGATAGTTTATCATCTCCAACATCATTCAAATTATGATAACATTATATTTGACCTTGAGATTTTAAAGGATGGACAGCAACAAAAAAGACAGACTATTATTAAGGAATTACAGTTAGAGCCCATCACAAATAGACTTTTACATATTGATTTCTTTGAAATCGCAATGGATAAACCTGTTGTGCTTAATGCTCATATCTTATTTACTGGAGAATCTATAGGGGCAAAGCTAGATGGAGGAATAGTTGAATATCTAATGAGAGAAGTAGAGATTGAATGTTTACCTTCAAATATACCTGAATATATAGAAGTAAATATATCAAGTTTAAAGATAGGCGATTCTATTAATGTGGGGGACCTGGTTGTAATTCCAGGGGTAAAGGTACTTGATGAACCAAACAAGATGGTTGTCTCAGTGTTGCTACCTGTTAAAGAAAAAACTGCGGAAGAATTAGCCTCTGAAGCTGCTGCAAGACCTGCTGAACCCGAGGTTATTAAGAAGGGTGGTAAAGAAGAAGAGGTTGGCAAGGAAAAGTAGTAATCTAGAAGTGGTGATGAAATTTGAAACTTATAGTTGGTCTTGGGAATCCAGGTAGAGAATATTTAGAAACAAGGCATAATTTAGGATTTTGGGTTTTAGATAGTTTAGTAGAGACATTTAAACTTGAGAATTTAACTCATAAATTTGGCGCTGTTTATTGTCAAAATACCTTCCAAAATCAAGAAATTTTTTTTGCCAAACCCGTTACCTATATGAATAATAGTGGGAAAGCTGTAAGTACCCTTTTAAAGGGATTGTCTATTGAAGTCGGCGATCTAATAGTTATTCATGATGATCTGGATTTAGCCTTAGGTAGGATAAAGATAAAGAGAAGTGGCGGTACGGGTGGTCACAACGGACTCAAATCCATTGTGGCTCATCTTCGGACTGATGAATTTTTAAGAATAAGAATAGGGATAGGAAGACCTGAGGATAAGAGTGATGTTGTAGACTTCGTCCTGTCTCCCTTTCAAAAAGAAGAACAAGAGTTGGCAAATAAAAGTGTTACTAAAGCGATTGAGGCAATTGTTCTTATTTTAGAAGGAAATCTTATTAAGGCACTGAGTACAGTGTACTAAGTTTTTTTATTCCCTTACCTAAATATAGGACAAAAATTTATTAATTACTTGATCTATTTGACACAACCTGTCAGATTCATTACTTTTCCCCGAAGGGGATTAATATGAATAGCCGTGGGTTTTAACCCACGGCAAGGAATAAAAATAGTTTTTCGATCCCGGAGGGGTCGAGGTTGTTAGTTTAATCTCTAACATGGGTTGAAACCCATGGATATTCACATCTATCACCTTCGGGGAAAACCGGCAGGGCACTAATTTAATTGTGCAAGCTGAATTTTTGTCCTGTACTTAGTTCCCTTACAGTAAAGCATTTAAACCCCTTATTCCCCACAAGTCAACAGCATTGAGAAGAGGACAATTCCCTACTTCCCCTTAAAACTTAATTGAAAAGCCACTTCTCTTAAAAGTTCATCTGGATTACTTTTAGAAATAAAACTAATTGGGGCGTATTCCCCATAAAGGGATAATTCATCTAATAAGTGATACTTTTCTCTTTTATTGTAGACAGAGGTGTACATCAGGACAGGAATTTTATTTTCATACAAACAGCAGCCAAATTTTTCAATAATTTCTGCCCCATTCATTCCTGGCAGATCAAGGTCCAGGATTATTAAATCAATTAACTGTAGTTGAGTATTAACAACTATTAAAAAATCGTCTACACCCCTTGCCTCTAACACTTCATATCCCTTTGACCTCAATAGTATTCCTGTTGATTTAATGCATTCAGGTTCGTTATCTACTAGTAATATCCTTGGCATACTATAAGCCCTCCTAAATTAGTTCGACCCCTCCAATGTCGGGGATTTTGAATGGAGGGGATGGTTCAAGTCGCTGTGATATAGAAAAAATTGTTTCAGTTTTGCCCATCAGTTTCTTCCTGGTCTCTACGGGGAGACATCCAGTGTTTAAGGGCTCTGCACTCTTAATTTCGTTACAACAAGCAGAAAGAAAACCGAAAGAATACCCCTCAGAATCACAATTGGATGAACCATCCCGAATGGAACAAATTTCTAATAAGACGTACTAACCTATTTTTATCAGCATAGCGACAGGACAATTTTTGTTGAGGAATCAATGACGCGCCTTTTTATGCACGCAATACGTGCATAAAGTAACTATTAATACATCTATTTACGCATTATATATTTTTTTTAGTTATAGTCAAGATTTATTATTATTAGGTGGTAATTAAAATAGGATAAATGCATCTAAATTATCTTTATACTACTCCAAGTTAGGTTTTTCTAGGCATGGTTTAATTGGCGCTGTCCAGTATTCCTTTTCCCTAGAGCAGCTTTGTGATGATCATACCAACTATTAGAAGTACCAGAAGAAAACCCACCTCCTGAACTACCTAAAAAGAAGATCGGCTTTATAAACGATTAAGCTGGTCACCTTTCTGAAGAGACTCGCTGACAAAGTAATCCCAATTTTGGAGAGAATCTCTGGATCGCAGCAATTCTCATTTTGACTTATTTGTTGATGTGCCTCCAAAATTTGCTTCACTCATAGAGTAGTCTTTTTGAATTTTCTAAGCTTGCTTCCCTAAATTGCCTAACTCGCTTCGCTCAAACAGAGGCAATTTTACGGGAAGCTGCGCTAAAAAAATTTACAAAAAGCTTACTAAATACTCGCTCAGCAAAATGTTGTAGGCACATCTATCTTAAAAAAAATCAAAATTAGAATTGCTGGGGGTTAAAGGTAAAAATGGATAGTTTAGGTGTAGGCATTATGCCTATTACAGACAGAGAATTTGAATTGATGCGTAATCTGGTTTACAAGCGGTTTGGTATAAATCTGACTGACCAAAAACGCTCTCTGCTTGTTGGTCGCTTACAAAAATTACTACATACCGCTGGGTTTAAATCATTTAAAGATTATTACAACTATCTTATCTCGGATTCCTCAGAGAAGGCGCTTATAGATCTAATTAACAGGATATCCACTAATCATACTTTTTTTAATAGAGAAAAAGAACATTTTGTCTATTTTTTTGATAAGGCACTACCAGAAATAGTAGATAAAATTAGAAAAAAAAAACAACCATGAATTGAGAATATGGTGTGCTGGATGTTCTACAGGACAAGAGGCGTATATGCTTCTTATGTTTATGTTTGAATTTTTTGGGAGAGAATATGGTTTGTGGGATGCAGGGATATTGGCTACTGATTTATCGGATCGGGCACTTTCAGTTGCCAAGGCAGGTATTTATCCTGAAGAACAAGTTAAACTTGTACCTGAGAACTTAAAAAGAAAATACTTTAAAAAGATTGGAAATGCTCAGTGGGCAATAGATTCAAGATGTAAAAAGGAGACAGTTTTTCGTCGGTTTAATTTAATAAATAAACAATATCCTTTTAGAAGACCTTTTCATATGATTTTTTGTCGTAATGTTATGATCTATTTTGACCAGACCACCCGTAATACATTAATTAATAAATTTTATCAATTTACCGAGCCGGGTGGATATCTCTTTATTGGACACTCTGAAACGATAACCAGAAATCAAGATCTTTATAAATATATAGCACCAGCGATATATAAGAGGTTACAATAGACATCTTTCCAACTTGGGTTTTTCCAAGTGATTGCGTTGGTTAAAACCAGCATGTTAAAGCATAAAGGCATTGAAACACAAAGTTTTTTAAGATTTTTTTTATTTTTTCCTTTGTGCCTCTGTGCCTTTGTGCCTAAACAGCTAGTTACAAAACTAACTTGCATTACCTCAGAAAAACCTAACTTGGAGTAGTATAGTATAATTGATCACTGACATGCTAAACACTCCCATAATCAAAAACCGAATAAAGGTTTTAATCATAGATGATTCAGCTTTAGTCCGTGATATTCTTGCTCAAGGGTTGTCTAAAGATCCTGGACTCGATATTGTTGGCACAGCAGCTGATCCTTATATAGCCAGGGATAAGATCGTAAAATTGGAACCAAACGTCCTTACCCTTGATGTTGAAATGCCGAGGATGGACGGGGTTGAATTTTTAAGGCGTCTTATGCCTCAGTACCCTTTACCAGTAGTAATGGTCAGCGCCCTTACTGAAAAAGGAAAACAGATTACCCTGGATGCCCTTGAGGCTGGCGCTCTTGATTTTGTTACCAAACCGAGCACAGATGTTGCTCGTGGTCTTAATTCCATGTTAATGGAGCTTAGGACAAAGATAAAAATAGCCTCAACAGCTAATGTCTCGCACTGGAAGGCACAAAGGATTGATCGACCTTCTATGCTTGCAACTGATAAGAAAGCCTTGGCCGAAACTACAGACAAGGTAATCACCATAGGGGCTTCTACAGGAGGGACAGAGGCTATAAGACATGTTATTACTAAATTTCCTTCAAATATGCCCGGGGTTGTTATTGTTCAACACATGCCCCCAGGCTTTACCAGGATGTTTGCAGATCGTCTTAATCAGCTTTCTGCAATGGAAGTAAAAGAGGCTGAATCAGGCGACAGGGTAATGACTGGAAGAGTTTTAATAGCCCCTGGAGGACAACATATGACTGTAACCAGATCAGGGGGGATGTACCGAGTGGTTTGCCAATCTGGACAAGATGTAAATGGTCATTGTCCATCAGTGGATGTCTTAATGAATTCTGTGGCTAAATATGTAGGTTCAAATGCTGTTGGTGTTATGTTGACAGGGATGGGACACGATGGCTCAGATGGTATGCTGGCAATGAAAAATGCAGGGGCAAAAAATATTGCCCAAGATGAGGCAACCTCTGTAGTATTTGGTATGCCAAAAGAGGCTTATGCTCGTGGAGGTGCTGAACGCCTTGTTTCTTTAGATAATATCCCAAACGAGGTTATAAAATTACTAAGAAAGTGATCTAAAATTGGGCATCCTTCATTTACTAGTTTACACTTTTAGGGAGTATTCTTTAGAAAGCAAAAAAACAAAAAACTTTTTAGACACAGATTTACACGGATTAAAACCTTTTAATTAGCGTTAGTTAGATATAATACTTAATGTTTATTAGGTTAATTATTTTAGTAGCGTTTTTAAAAAATCTGTGTAAATCCGTGTCTAAATAATAGAAAGTGTAAACTACTTTCGCCTCTTAATGA
>JAZDLJ010000294.1:0-5049 GCA_043802115.1 bacterium
AAGACGTCTGCATGGGGCAGTGGAAAATGATAAATTAAAATTGGAGATGGAAATAGAAATAGAGTACGAAGACTTTATAGAAGGGCAGATAACCAGATATAAAAAAGAAGCTGAAGAAGAGAGGAGAGAAAAGGAAGAAAAAGAACAACAATTAATATTAGAACGACAAAAGATATTAGACAGTGCAAAAGAAATGAAAAAATATGGTATTGATTCAAAAATAATAACTAGAACTAGTGGATTAACAAAAGACGAAATAGAAAAATTATAACCTTTCGGCTCATGGAAAAGAATTTTTTTTTGAGTATAAAAATTTAGACCTGAAAATGGTATTTATTTTCAACTAAATCTTAGTTAGTCAATGCTCGATTTACCTTCCAGACATTTGCTGTGTACTCTATCGGGGCTGGGGAAAAGCCGATAGTTTCATTAGGACGTCGTCCTATCTTAATCTTGCATCTTAGCTCTATACAATCGGTTGAATTACCATTACAATTACCTGAACCATCCCTGGCACAAGCCCAGGCAAGGGTACAGGGAGTCTGATCCTGGGCAAGATAGGAACCAACATTACCTGCCAGATCTTTCATTTCTATTTTTACTCCATGTTGATAATTCGAAAAGTCAGGATCATTTGTAAGAGAAGTTAGCATTGTTGTTTGATAGTTCTTTGTTAAGTCTTTTAATTTAGATAGATCTGAATTTTTATCGCAGCTAAATCCATCAAAATTTACTGTAGCATAATAATACATCTCTTCGATGATACTCTGGACGGCTTCCTTAACTATCCTCTTATGTTCCTGCATAACACGCAATCTCACATATACTCTCACCGCACTACTTACAGCTAAGATAACTATAATCACTATGACTATGGAAACCAGGACTTCTAAGATGGTAAATCCTTTATTTTTATTAGTAACATTCATTGGCAAATTATTTCCTTTCAAATAATGGCATCCTTAATTAAGAGGCGAAAGTAGTTTACACTTTCTATTATTTAGACACGGATTTACACAGATTTTTTTAAAAAGCTACTAGAATAATTAACCTAATAAACATTAAGTATTATATCTAACTAACGCTAATTAAAGGTTTTAATTCGTGTAAATCTGTGTTAATCCGTGTCTAAAAAGTTTTTTGTTTTTTTTGCTTTCTAAAGAATACGCCCTAAAAGTGTAAACTAGTAAATGAAGGATGCCCAAATAATTAACTATCTGCCCAAATATTTTGATAAGTCTGGAGTAGAATCTTTTGAATCTCTCATCCATTGTTTTGTAGATAGATTAAATTTGAGGGTGCCTGCTGGAATTCCTTGTTTTCCATCACTTTTAGCCTCAAGGATTCCATTTTTAATGCTATAATCAAAATACTTGGCAACATCGACAATCTTTGTCTCGTAACGAGCATCTATTTCCGGAACATCACGACACTCACCCATAGGGCCAGGTATATATCCCGCTAAATAATTTCGCGCCTTGCTTTTACAGATAGAATTTGCAACGGTTTCAGCCTCTTTCACCCTATATTTTCTGATAAAAAATGTATAACTCGTGATTGCCAGAGATATCAATATAGCACTTATTGCCAGACAAACCATTACCTCTATTAATGTAAATCCACTAGAGGCAGGATACTTTTTAGACATTCCATGTTCCTCCCCTGATCACTAATAAGTTAATCACTGATCACTAATTTTTCCAGCAACTACTGTATATTTCAATTGGGCAGGTTCAAAATAACCCTTTGGTGTGACCTCTGTCTGTGAAATAAGCTCGTTCTCAGGCACCTCTTCACCTATTATCATACCTTTGATATCAGGGGCATCTGAAGAACGAACTGTCCACTGAATAGCCTGACAGGTATTTATAGGATCATTTTTAACAATAGAATTTTCTTCATTAATAACCCAAATATTATCCCTGGATGGAGATAGACGAAATTTATCAGGAACTTTTTGCCACACACCTTCCTTCCCTACCCTATATCTTACTCTATATAATCTATCTTGAGGAGTTGCTTTAATAGTACAAACACCATCTATGCAATCATGATCTTTAGACAGAGTGCCAAATCGCCAACAAGTAGGCTCTATCTGGACAGCATTTCTATATTCATCCAGCAATGAGATATGTTGAAAGTCGTGGGAGAGTTCGTTTTTTTGGATAACCGTGTCCTGTGAAATAAACCATAACAGCCAGACCATAATGAGACCGATTACGACCGCAGCAACTAGAGCAGGAAGTAGAATGCTCCCTTTTTTTTCTTTCATCTTAAAAAAAATATCCATCAGATCATCCTCCCTTTACATTAGGTTATTATAAGCCCATATATCTTCTTAGGTTTTCTAGGTAAGTAGTTGCTTTTTTATTACATGCCTACAGATGTAATAATTTTTGCTGTAGCTATAATTCCATCTGGATTGGTAAGAGTAACAGATACTTCTCTTAATGGCTTTTTAGAAAGGGACTCATCACTAGAACCTGGAGGTGGTGTTTCTGGATGGATTTTTTTATTATCTTCACCATGGATATCCTTCCCAGCCAGGTAATCAGAAAGCGTTTGAATATATTCAGCCCTTTTATCTTTAAGTAATTTCCAAAATAGTATCCCATAAGGATAGAGTCCTTCAGGATGCTTAGTACCAATGCAGTTTTTTAATTCCTTAGCTTGCTCATTATCGAAATCTTCGATCTGGAATTCATTCTCAACTGCTAAATAATTATCTATATAGTTCAGCAATTTTTCATATTTTTCGCACTTATCCTTTTTTTCGCACTTATCTCTTAATTGTTTGATGCCCTCTCGATAACTATCAATCCGTCCTTGTATGTAGTTACTAGTAAGTAGGCTTTCCAGTCTTTCCTTGTAAGTTGCTGCCTCTCCTATAATAATTTTATCTATTAATTCAAGTTGATCATTTAGATGTTCTTCTAATTTTGGGATAGCTTCTTCTATCTTATTTTTTGATACGATATAATAACTTGTGGAACATGTTGTTTCGCCCTGGTCTTGATAGTTACCTAAAGTTTGACATTGAACCTTTTTGATTATTTTAACATTTTCCCCTGGTGGAGAGTAAACTGTCGCTGATCTATTCTTGTTAAAAAAAACCTTTGCCTCTTTAATTATTTCTTTTTCTTCATTAGTAAAATTAGATTCATTTGTTACTAATGTTACTAATTCAGGCCTTAATAGAGGATAGCTAGTTGTAAATTGTCCTGTGATTCTTGGTGGATTCAAGTTCATATTACCTGCTTCTTTAATAGCATTTATTGAGCCAGGAGAAAGTGACCAGTTATAGGTCTGTGCAGGCGAATACTGACCTCCTGATAGTATCATTGATTGATTATTTCCTTGGTTTAAGCTTTGAGGATTTTCAAAGGTTGTATTTATATTCGATGAATTAAAATAATTGGAGTCTACCTGGTTTGTAGAATTATCGGGATACATCTCATTTAACGCTTTATCTGTTTGGGATTTCCAATGAGATGTATAAGGATCGGTTCCAAGAGCAATTGGTTCTTTACTAAAGATAGCTCCTTGGATAAAAGAGGGGTAATCGCAGACCAGGTCAGGTAGTTTGATATAGCGATTAGGTCTACAAATATCATCTAAAGTGGGATCAAAACCATATGGTGTGGTATCAAAAAAATGCATTTTAGTACCATAAGACATAACATTTAGTGGCGGTTCGCAATTAAAATTATGTTTTTCATTAGGGGCAACCATATTAGCCAACGGAGGAAGGGGGCCAGTGGAACCTTGCAGGCAATACTGACACTCTATATCCACACTCTTTGGACAGAGCAGTCTTTCATCATTACGAAGAACTGCAAGAGTCTCAATGCCGTTGCCAGGACTACTCTTCTCACAGATATTATCATACCCATCAAAGATAGCATAAAGTGTGTCTAATATCCCAACTATTTTAGATGTCGATGAATTATCCCTAATTTTCCAACCATAACCTAATGGTCTTTTACTAACCTCTGTTTTAAGGACATTTATGGCTAGTTGTTTTGAATCAGCCCCTGTTCCTAGGTTGTATGTCCTCCCCATTGTATTTTCATATAACTTATCCATTGAAGGATTCGAAGTTGCAGTTATGGGTCTGCCAAAAGGACCTGAAAAATAAATTGAGGAGCCGGTAAAATCAGGTACTTCTCCATATTCTTCTTTAAGATAGGTAAGCTGTGCATTACAGACATCAGACAAGGGGGGAACCTCTTGAGAGAGAGGAGGGGCATTTGTTGGATTAAAAGTGTTCTTCCAGGCTTCTTGACTTAGTGCCATTGGATCTAGAGCCAAGGCTGCTTCCATTGGAGAAAGCGGCGGGATCATGTCTTCAAAGTAAGTAAAATCTCCATATCTGGGCTGATCTGTTTTAATTTCATTATCTATTTCAGAGGGATCGAGGACATCTGTTGCTGGTATTGTAGCTGTCCATTCTTTTACATTAAATTTTATATCCTTCGCGTTTATCCCCTGCGGAGAGGTTATAAAATATCCTTTACCACCTCCTTCCCCTTCATATAACTTTAATGTCTTATCGTCATCGTGACCATCTACAGCTTCTGCTTTATACGTAAAGAGAACAGCGCCCTTCTCATCTCTTAGCTCTAGGGTATTACCCGAGACTACTACATCACTTGCCTGTTTGATTCCACCTTCCCTTACATTAGCCCCAAGGCCGTATTCATTTGTAGGTTTCTTGGTAATCATTCCATTTATAACTATTTCTAAAATATATCTTGCATCCTGCTGTAATTTTAATTTAATATGCTCTTTTTTAGAGAGCTTAATAAACTGCACAATGCTGCTGCCTATAGCCAATATAACTATAAAAGAAATTGCCGCAGCAACTAAGAGTTCTATTAGGGTATAGCCCTTCTTGGATAAATTTGCTGACTTAAAATACTTCATAACAAACCTCCTTTACATAAATATAATTTTTTTATTCATTTTTTACAAATACTGTATAAGAACATCCCTCTTTAAAAATTTCTTTAAGATATTCCTGAGCGTTTTTCTGTATATCCCCTGTAT
>JAZDLJ010000037.1:0-2628 GCA_043802115.1 bacterium
AGGCAATTTTACGGGAATCTGTGCTAAGAAAATTGACAAAAAGCCTACTAAATAACTCACTCCAGCAAAATTTTTGTCTTCCTACGTTCTGCAAGATTATTTTGGAAAGATGTCTATTTATTTTTTGTATACCTTGTGATATTACAATCTCACTCATGCAGAGGATAGGGCAACACTGGGAAGCGACCTGAGTCACAAATTGCAAATGAACCATTAATCTTCAAGGTAGATACTTATAAAGGTGATAAAATAAAAAAACTACTTTATCACCTTTATAAGTATCTACCTATGATAAAATTTCTTAATCATGTCATCTAAAAACTTCTCTGGCTTTTCAAGCGCCTCCTTTGTAATAATAAATCTATCTTGTCCTGTCTTTTCTTTTATTAACTTTAACCCGTACTGAAAATTTTTTAAATGTTCCTCGCACAGACCAACTATATCTTGATTATATTCTTGAAGATTAGTAAGTAAAAACAATCTCGCCTCTTCATCAAGAGAGATTGAGATATCGTAAGCCTCCTGAAATATCTCTTCATATTCTTTAATACCTCTGTGTATCTTCAATATCTTTCTGTAGGCGGATTCAACGTCAAGATTATCTCCATAAACAAGTTCAATAACCATCTCCACAGTAAAACTATCAAAAATATCATGAAATTTTTCTTCATATTCAGCTCTTCTTTCTTCTATTAATTCTTTTAAACTTTGTTTTTCTTCCTTTAAAATTGTATCAAACCTGTTCAGCATTCTTTCATCGTTTGGGTTTGACAACAATTTGTTTAATTCCTCTTTTGGAGTTAGGACTGTATCTTTTGTAATCACAAATTTCTTCACATTACTACTTGGAAATACCTTCTCAAAGTCAATCAATACTGACTCTATCGCACTTACTAGCCCCCTTGCCCCGATTTTCCCCTCATATGCCCGATCTGCCAATAATTGAAGGGCGACATCTTCAAATTGGATGTCTATGCCATAAGATTTAAAATCTAATTTTTTATTAACAATAATAGGAGAATTAACCGTTTTTAAAATTTGATAGAGATCCCTTGAGTTTAGCGGCTCTAATACCGCAATTACTGGTAACCTTCCAATAAACTCTGACTCAAAGCCGTAACTAATAAAATCTTCAGACTTAAGATACTGTAGGTAATTGAGCTCTTCCCTGTTTTGAGATACCTCTGCGCCAAATCCGATTCCTTGTCGATTAAGCCGTTTTTTTATAACCCCTTCAAGTCCATTAAACGCTCCACTAACAACAAATAATATATTTTTTGTATTAATAACCTTTTTTTCAATCTTGCCTGTCTTTCGATATTCTTCTAATGCCCTTAATTGCGAAACAGGATCAAAACCAGTTTTTAATTCTACCTCAGTCTCTTCCATTATCTTTAAAAGTCCCCTCTGGACACCTGTCCTAGAGACATCTAACCCTCCGGCATAGCCGCTAGCAGCAAGTTTATCGATCTCATCAATATAGACAATACCAAACTGGGCTAATTCGATATCTCCTTCAGCCTGATAAACGAGGTCTCTTACCAAATCTTCAACATCTCCACCTACATAACCTGTCTCTGAAAATTTTGTAGCATCAGCCTTTACAAATGGGACACCCAGTTCTCTGGCAATTAATTTAACAATAAATGTTTTTCCAACTCCAGTCGGGCCGGCCATGATAATATTATTTTTAATACTACCGATATCCTCAAAACGCCCCTTTCTTTTACTCAAGTACTTTATTTTGTTAAAGTGGGTACATATCTTGGTAGCTAAGACATCCTTGGCCTTATCCTGCCTTATTACATATTGGTCTAAATATCTTCTTAATTCCTCTGGTTTGAGGTCGAATTTAATATTCTCGATCCCCCCTTTTTTTTCTGTCTTTTTATTAGAGTTATTATTATCCTTCTCTATTTGAGGTATTCCTAAAAAGCCTTCAACCTGTATATGCGCTCCATATTTTTCTGATAAAAATCGATTTATTTCTTTTGCTATCTCTTGCTGAGAAGGTATTTTTTTTTCTCCCATAACTAACCTTCCTCCTACTGACACTTGTAACTGGGATAAAATAGTTTTTTCATTTTATCCCAGTTACAAGTGTCAGTTTTTTATTTATTTTCGCGGATTAACTATTTAAATTCAAAAGCAGTTTACATTTTTTCTTAAATATTTAGGGTCAAGGAATAGAACAAATTTTCCAAACCCAGGTTCTGTCTGAAGCAACACGCTCAATCTAAAATGTAAGCGGGCATCAGAGAGAACATAAGCTTCACTAATTTGTTTGCTAGATTTTTCTTCATTTCATTGGAATTGTGATCTCATATTATTATAAGCTGAACGTTATACTACTCCAACTTAGGTTTTTCTAAAATAATGCAGGTTAATTTTGTAACTAACTGTTAAGGCACAAAGTAGCAAAGGCACAACAGCACAAAGGAAAAAACAAAAAAAAATCTTAAAAAAACTTTGTGTTTCAATGCCTTTATGCCTTAACATGCTGGTTTTAACCAACACAATAAGGCATCCTTCATTTGCCAGTTTACATTCCTACTTGAGATTGCTTCGTCGGCTAGCCTCCTCGCAATGACAGAAAAGGACGTCCAGCTTGTCATTGCGAGGAGGCTA
>JAZDLJ010000411.1:0-9397 GCA_043802115.1 bacterium
GCAATTTAGGGAAGCAAGCTTAGAAAATTCAAAAAGACTACTCCAACGAACGAAGCAAAGATTTTTGTCTTCTCACCCGCAAGATTATTTTGGAAAGATGTCTAATTAAATTATTATTTAACACATATTCTATTTGATAAGCAACTTTTTTAGATTGCAATGTTTATTTTTCTTTTATCCGGGAATAATAATATTTGGTAATCTAGTAGGGAGATATTTATCTCTTCAGTGCTGATTTTACAAACTACCTAAAAACATGACAAAAAAAAATACATCTATTACTAAAAAATTAATTTGCTGCTTACTATTGGGATGTCTAATTCTTATAATGAGCTGGGTCGAAATAATATGGGCGATAGACAATAAGAACTTAGATTCTTATTCTTCTATGCAGGTTGGATCATATAGAGATTCTAATGAAGCGGATGTTGCAATGCAATTCTTAATTAAAAAAGGATATATCGTTCACATAGATAAGGTAGATGGATGGTATAGGGTAATAATAGATAAAGGGATTTCTTTAGTAACGCCTGAAGATCAGGTTAACGGGTCCAAAATTTTTGACCAGCAAACACCTAATAATAATCGTCTACACACAAATAAAACATTCACGCCCCTTGACAACTCAACCACTCAACCCTCTTTTCCAAATGAAAAATCCTTAGCTTTCAAATTTTCTGTTCAAGTAGGTGCCTTTAAAAAAATTGAAAATGTAAAAAATTTAAGAAACAAATTAATAAATGAAGGATATCAATCGTATATTGTAAGAAGATCCCGATTATATTGCCTGAGAGTGGGTGAATCTGAATCTCTTTCTAAAGCTGTGACTATTGCCCAGGATTTGAGTAAAAAACTTGGCCGAAAGCTTATTATTTATCAAGGCGCCGATTCTAGTCAAATACTGCAAGCTGTAAATATACCAAAAGATAATTTTATAGTTAGTAATAAAAATTCAGATAAATCAGATATAGTTCAAGATAAATCAATACAAAAAAGATTTGCAAAAAATGAAGTAAAAGTTGATAATATACAAACCCTGGATATAACGGAAGACAATTTTATAGTCAGTAATAAAAATTCAGATAAATCAGATATAGTTCAAAATAAATCAACGCAAAAAAGATTTGCAAAAAATGAATTAAAAGTTGACAATAGGCATAGGGATTATATATCTATGGATATATCAGGTGAAATTTTTTATCAAAATATACCGTTACCCTTCACTAAACAATCAATTAACAGCTCAACTACTCAACGCTCTTTTCCCAATAACAAAAAAAATGCTCCCCCCATCTCTAAAATAAACATCAAGGAAAACAAAAACCTAACCTCCACTTTATTTTTTAATAACGAAAAACAAGGAACGAAAAAACAAGAACCAAAAACCAAGAAGCAAAAACAGGTATTTTTAGATGAAAAAGATGATGATCCTCCCATCTCTAAAATAGACATAAAGGAAAACGAAAACCTAACCTCCACTTTAATTTTTAATAACGAAAAGCGGGAAATGAAGAACCATGAACCAAAAATCAAGAACCAAGAACAGGGATTTTCAGATGAAAAGCATATTGACCTTGTAAATTATTCTGTCCCTTCCTTTGAGAATCTTAAAAAAAAAATGAAGATTAAAAATAATATTACCCTGGATGAATCAGTAGTCCAGGCCAAAAGACGCTATAATGAAGGGGTGCAATACATGAAAAAAGAGGAGCTTACCAAAGCCATTGAAAAGTTCGATGAGGCAATTTCCTTATATCCTTTATTTATCCAAGCCCATAATAACCTCGGCATAGTTTATCAACGGCTTGGAAAAAACAATGAGGCGGTGTTGGCCTATCAGAGGGCATTGCAAATAGATCCGTACTATTCAAATTCATTAAGTAACATTGGAATAATTTTTCTAACCCAGGGGGATTATGAGAAAGCGGCCATGATATTTAAGGTTCATCTATCCCATTCCCCTTATGATCCCGAGCTAAGATTAAATCTTGGCATTGCCCTTCAGAGGCAAAGACATTTCCACGATGCCATATCAGAATTTAAAAAAATATTAGAGGTTCATCCTGATAATTATCTAGCCCTGTATAATCTGGGATTAACCCTTGATCAGGCAGGACAAAAGGAGGAGGCTCAGTATATCTTTAAAAGATTTGTTTCTAACGCACCTAAAGAATTTGCTAAATTAAAAAATAGGATAACTCTTATAACAGATATAAAATAAAAAAGAGGAGGTGATGAACTAAAAAAAATAAAAAACAAATAGTTAATCTAACCAGTTGTAGCTTCATGAGAGAATAATTATTTTTAACACGTATAAATTAGCTAATGAAATAGTTCTAAACAATTACAACAGGGATAAAACAAAAAAGCTATTTTATTCCTGCCGTAAAAAAGGAGGAAAAAAATGAATTGGATATTACGCAAGCTATCAAATCAACAGGGTTTTACCTTAGTTGAAATTATTGTAGTAGTCGCTATTATTGCTATCCTAGCTGGGGTATTAACCCCATCAATTATGAAAAATATCAACGAGGCAAAGATTACACGAGCTACAGGCGATACTAAGGCTATTGGCACTGCTATCAGTAGTTTTTTTGTTGATGTAGGAAGGTGGCCAACAGAGCGTGGAGAGGACGCTGTCCTGGATGATGATCTTACTTTATTATATGGAGGAGTTGGTACTGCCCCAACTGATGACGCAACATCAGCAGGATGGGTAACAGCTACCCCAGTTGGAAACACAGAAGATACCTTTGAAAATCATTTATTAACAAATACTCCTAAAGGCCAAGCTGTTAATGTTTATCCTATAACTGGAAGCATTTATTGGAAAGGTCCTTATCTTCCTGAAATAAAATCTGATCCATGGGGAAATTACTATTCATGTAATATCCAATATATTTATGGTGTTGCTGGTAATGCAGTAGCAGTAGCAAGCGCTGGTCCAAATAGAGGTTACGATACAGATTTTGCGCTAAGCGCTGCTGGCGCTAGTGTAAGTGGCGATGACATCTGGTATCGTCTTAAATAAACAAAAACTGTGTTGGTTCACCGTGAATCGGACTTTTCCTTCGATAGGAAAACGAATTTTTTTAAGGGAAGGGATAACTATATGAACAATGATATTTTAACTCTATATTCGTTATCGACTCAGTTAGGCTTATGATTCTATTAGGCTTATGATTCTATAATCGATGAATTATTTTATTGCCTAAGACGATGAATTTTGTGAATAGAATAGAGGGCACTGGTTCAGTTATATGGGACAAAAATTCATATAAAAATCAACTCGTTACAGGCTAATTGATAAAAATATATCTCGATTTTTATCTAATTTTTGGCCAAAAGGTGATTTTTCCACTAAAAATCGGTATTATTTTTTTAAAAATAGTAGCCATAATGTATTGACTATCAATAAATTAAATTTCCCATGTAACTGAACCAGTGCCGAATAGAGCAATATCTTTCTTAAAGAAAATTAAAGATGAAACTCGAAAAGGAGATCAACCTTGGCCCTTAAAAGAAAACTTCTAGGTGAACGATTAATAGAAACGGGTCTTATTACCAAGGAACAGTTGGAACTAGCCCTCCAGGAACAGCGGAGGACTAAAGAATTTTTAGGGAATATCCTAAAAAACCTTGGTTTTATAACTGAAGAACAGCTTTCTTTAGAATTAATCGAAGGGACTGGGGTTCAATATACTGATCTCTTTCAAACTATTATTGATCCCCAGGCAATAAAATTAGTCTCTGAATCCTTTGCCAGAAAATATTGCTTAATCCCCATATCGCTGGATAATAATATCCTTACTATAGCTATGGGTAATGCCTTCGATATTGTAGCCATCGATGAGTTACAAAATCTTACCCACTACTATATCGAGGTCTTGGCCGCCACGGAATCAAGCATAATTAAGACTATTGATAAATACTATCTCTCTGAACAAAAAACTGACCAGACATTTGAATCTATCATAACTGAGGCATTAAAACAGATATCAGGGGTCGCTGTTAAAGAAGAAGAAGTTGCCATGAAGGCCCCAATAATCAAATTAGTTAATGAGCTAATCACAAAGGCTATCCGCGATGAGGCAACTGATATCCATATTGAACCAGAGACAAAGGTCTTAAGGACAAGGTACAGGATAGATGGAATTCTACAGCAAGGGCCATCATTACCCGTAGAACTAAAGACCTCCATAACAACTCGAATAAAAATCATGTCAGAATTAGATATCTCTGAGATGAGAATACCTCAGGATGGGAAGATTAGTTTTAAGACCCCAAACAAAAATATTGACTTAAGGGTCTCTACCTTTCCAACCATCAATGGAGAAAATCTGGTTCTTCGTGTCCTGGACTCCAGTCAACTAGTCTTGGGCCTGGAGAGATTAGGTCTTAACAAAAGAGATTTTAAATATTTAACCGACGCTATTACCAGACCAAGCGGAATTATGCTGGTTACAGGCCCAACAGGTTCAGGAAAGACTACCACTCTTTATTCTTCTTTACTTTACCTAAATTCTCTGGAGTTAAATATAGTTACCCTGGAAGATCCAGTTGAGTATGAATTCCCTATAATCAGACAGTCCCAGATAAATCCAAAGGCAGGATACACCTTTGCTGCTGGGTTACGTTCTATATTAAGACAAGACCCAAACGTTATCTTAGTAGGTGAGATGAGAGATAAAGAGACGATAGAACTAGCAATACGTTCAGCCCTTACTGGTCATCTTGTCTTAAGTACCCTACATACCAATAGCGCTGCTGCTGCCTTTGCCAGACTTACAGAGATGGGAATAGAGCCATTTTTATCAGCCTCTTCAATAATTGCAATTATAGCTCAAAGATTAATACGGGTTATCTGTCCCAACTGTAAAGAAGCCTATACCCCTGAAAACCGTTTAATAGAACAACTTAAAGAGAAAGGTATAACAGGTGAAATTAATTTGTATCATGGTAAGGGATGCGAAAAATGTAATCAAACTGGCTTTAAAGGCAGGATGTCCATCTTTGAGTTATTAAAGGTAAGCCCAAATATCTCAAGATTGGTCATGGAGAAGACTTCTGCTAACATTATTCAAGAAGAAGCTGTTAAAGAAGGTATGCAAACCATGTTGAATAATGGTATTCAAAAGGCCTTAAAAGGGATTACTACCCTTGAAGAAGTCCTCACACGAGTAACCGCATAAATTTCCTTTAGTTAATGTTTTCCTACCGATAGGGCAAAAAATAGTTTACACTTTCCCATTTTTTTCAACACAGAGAACACAAAGAAATACAGAGTTTCACAGAATTTTTTAAAGTAACTTCTTATTTTACTTTTAGTTTTTTTCTCTGTGTATCTCTATAACCCTCTGTGTACTCTGTGTTAATCTTTTTAAAAAGTGTAACCTGACAAATGAAGGATGCCATCTTTTATTTTTTTAGAATCTAAAATAAAAATTGCAGCCTAATAACTACTAGCACTTTGGATCAATATAGTATATAATATTTTCCCACTCAACTAATTAATAACTCAACCAATCAACCGTCTTTTACCGATGAAAATAGTCAATTCCAGACAAATGCAAAACCTGGATCGCAAAACCATCGAAGAAATCGGCATCCCAGGGATTGTCTTGATGGAAAACGCCGCCTTAGGTATAATCCGTTGCCTTGAAAACCACTATCCCAAGGAACTAAATGAAGGATTAATCTGCATCTTATGTGGTCAGGGAAATAATGGAGGAGATGGACTAACTATTGCAAAACACCTTTACAATAGAGGTCTAAATGTAGCGATTGTCCTTTTAGCGGATGTAGAAAAGATTAAAGGTGAGGCCAGGACAAATCTCTTGGTTTGTCAAAAAATGGGTGTTAAAATATTAGAAACCTATGATTTTTCAAATTTTGAGAATAAGGCTAAATCACAAATTAATAAAAGTACACTCATTATTGATGCTATCTTAGGTACTGGATTAAAAGCAAAAGTCCAGGGTTTTTTGGAGGAAGTAATTAATTATGTAAATACTACCAATAAAATTGTGGTCTCAGTTGATATCCCTTCAGGGATAAGTGCAGATACAGGAGTAATAATTGGGAGTAACATAAAGGCTAACCTTACTGTTACCTTAGGACTCCCCAAAATAAGTACAATTTTATATCCAGCAGCCTCGTATATTGGAAAACTAGAGGTTGTAGATATAGGTATACCTATTAATTTAATAGAAGAAACAGAATTTGAGGCAAAACTTATTGAGATATCTGATTTGAAGTCTATATTTAAACCTAGGGCAATAAATACCCATAAGGGAACTTATGGACATCTATTAGTCCTGGCAGGTTCAAAGGGGAAAACTGGGGCTGCTTATTTAGCCACCCAGGCCGCCTTAAGAATAGGTACTGGCTTGGTAACATTAGGTATCCCTGAAGGTTTAAATGAGATAATGGAGGTTAAGTTAGATGAAGCCATGACCTGGCCTTTACCAGAGACATCTGAAAAAAGTTTAGGGTTGAGCTCACTAAAATTAATCTTACGAGATATAGATAAATTCGATGCCCTGGCTATTGGACCTGGTCTATCAACTAATGAAGAGACTATGAAATTAGTAAAAGAATTAATTAGTAAGATAAATATACCAACAGTTATTGACGCAGATGGATTAAATGCCCTGGCTGCTGAATGGGATTTAGTAAAAAAAAATAAATTGCTTCCAATTATGACACCACACCCTGGGGAGATGGCACGTTTGTTAAAGACCTCTATTGGAGACATTCAAACTAATAGACTAAAGCTTACCAGAGAAGCAGCGAATAAATATGGCGCTTATATAGCTCTAAAAGGAGCAGGAACTATTATCTCTGATCCTCAAGGGAAAAATGCCTGGGTAAATCCTACAGGTAATCCTGGTATGTCCTCAGGAGGGACTGGAGATGTCCTAACAGGCATTATTGGAGGATTACTAGCCCAGGGGATATCTAAAGAAAAGGCTGCCCTGGGCGGGGTTTATTTACATGGCTTGGCAGGTGATTTAGCTTGTAAAGATAAAGGGGAAATAAGTCTAATAGCCACGGATATAATTAGTTATATTCCAGTGGCGATTAACCTTTTAACAGGCATAAAGTAGTTTTTTTACTTTATGCCTGTTGAAAGGATAAGCTAATTCTACGGAGGAATTAATGGACTGGAAAAGTTTTAAACCTAAGAATCAACAAAATTCTAACCCTAATCAAACACCAAAAGATGGATCAAAAAAACCTTTCGAGATAAAATTACCCAAGCTTAATCTATCCAAGGTTAATTTAATAAGTATATTATACATCATAGGAGGGGTGTTTGGGCTATGGTTACTTACAGGTATCTATGTAATTAATCCAGGTGAAGTTGGGATAATTAGAAGGTTTGGACGATTTGATAGGACAATAATGAACCATGGTTTACATTATCATCTACCAGTACTTATGGAACGGTTAGATAAACTTGAGGAGGGTGAAGAAAAAAAGATCGAGGTAGGTTTCAGGTCTCCTGATTCAAAAACGTTAATTCGATATGTAAGTGATAAACCAGAAGAGTCTATGGTCTTAACAGGGGATGAAAATATTGTAAACATAGATATGATAGTTAGGTATAGGCTTAAAGATATTCTCCATTTTCTTTTTCATGTAGAAAACCCTGAAGAAACTATTAGAGAAGCTGCCGAGGCCTCTCTTAGAGTGGCTATTGGAGAAAGGACTATTGATGAAGTGCTTAATAAAAACAGGGAGGAAATTAAAGAAAGAATAGTGACATTACTTCAAAACACTGTAGATAAATATAACTTTGGAGTAACGATAACGAATATTCAACTATCTGAGGTTACCCCTCCGAAAGAAGTTATTGAGGCTTTTAAAAGTATGGATTCAGCTGAAGATGAAAAGAAAAAGTTAATTAAAGAGGCTGAAAATTACAGGGATATTCTTTTAGCAGAGGCAAATGAAAAGTTTGCAAAGATGACGGCTGAGGCTGAGGCGTATAAAGAAGAGAGGCTTAATCGTGCTCAAGGAGATGTGGCAAGATTTTTAGCCCTTCTTGAGGAATATAGAAGGTCTAAAGATGTTACCAAAAAAAGGATCTATTTGGAGACATTAGAAGAGATATTACCATATATGAAAAAAGTTGTAATCGATGACAAGATTAGAAATCAAGGACTTGGACTCATAGATATCTTTCAGTCCCCTGAGAATAAAGCCGAGAATAACAAGCATGCCTTAAAACAATCACCTAATGGAGGTGAAGATCGTGGGTAAAAAACAAAACATAACTATTTTGGTTTCATTTCTCTTTATTATTATAAGTACGGGTTTTTATATAGTTGATGAGACCGAACAAGCTGTAATCCTGAAATTTGGAAAACCGATGACAGTAGTAAAAAAAGCTGGTCTTAAGATAAAAATTCCGCTTATCCAACAGGTTATTCATTTAGATAAAAGAATAAGAGATTCCGATATTAATATAGGAGAGATTCACACAAAAGATAAAAAAAATCTCTTAGTAGATGCTTTTTGTAAATGGAGGATTATTGATCCCATAAAATTTTTAGATGTAATCTCTGATAAGGGCAAGGTTAGAAATATTGTCTCTCCTGAATTAAGAGAGAATTTAAGCTTGTATAACTGGCAAGAGATAATAGGAACTACTGCAAGTAATGATTCTACTTCTTCTCCTGCTCAACCAATTAACGACACAACCACTCAACTGTCTTTTTCAGATGAATCCTTAATGACTAGAGTGACTAATCAATGCAATCTCAAGGCTAAAGACTATGGGATAGAAATAATAGATGTGAGGATAAAAAGGGTAGACCTGCTTTATGATAATAAAAAAGAGATATTGAGCAACATGAAGACAGACAAGGGAAAAGAGGTAGACAGGTATAAAAAAGAAGGAAAAAGAGAGGCAGCAAAGATAAAATCAGAGGCAGATAAGGAAAAGACAATTATCCTATCAAATGCCTATAAAGAGGAACAAAAAATTAGAGGAGAAGGAGATAAAGAGGCAGCAAGGATATATTCCCTTGCCTATGAACAAGATTCTGATTTTTTTCAATTTCTAAAGACGATGGAGGTATATAAAACTTCACTTAAAAATGATACTACTCTAATTCTGTCACCAAATTCTGAGTTTTTCAAGTATTTGGGGAACCACTAGCTATAAAATAGCTTTTTTATTTTATAGCTAGTGGTTCTTAGAATCTGTTTGAAAATTTTTCGACCTGTATGATTAGAATTCACAACCCACTATGTTAAGGATAGTCTTATCCTAAGAACCTTATTGGTAACTTCTCAAAAAGTGTGTGGTCAACCGATAGTTTTAAACAGACATTGTAATGTCCCGAAGGGACAATTGAAAATAGCCCAGCAATTTATTGCTGGGTTA
>JAZDLJ010000447.1:0-5210 GCA_043802115.1 bacterium
GCACAAAGGCACTGAGGCACATAGGCACAAAGTTTTTAAGGTTTTTTTGTTTTTCCTCTGTGCCTTTGTGCCTCAGTGCCTTTGCTACTTTTTACTTTATGCTACTATGTTTAATTAATACAATTAGTTAGAAAAACCTAAGTTGGAGTAGTATAGAACGCAGTCAGCGATCAGCTCTCTAGCACTTGTTTTTTTTCATTCACCACTCACCATTCACCACTCACCATTCACCACTCACCATTCACCACTCACCATTCACCATTCACCACTCAATAAACATGCAGCCTGATGGCTCTCATTTTTATCTAACGATCTTAATTGTGGTTTTTCAGTCCTGCATCTCTCCATCACTTGTGGACATCTTGGGTGAAAACTACAACCAGAAGGTGGATTGAGAGGACTAGGTACCTCTCCTTTGAGAATAGTAAACCTCTTTTTAATAGAAGGATCAGGGATGGGGATTGATTCTAATAGGCATCTTGTATATGGGTGAAAAGGCTTAAGATATAGATCATCTGTCCGAGCCAATTCTACAATCCTGCCTAGATACATTACCGCTACCCTATGACTAATGTGCTTAACGATACTTAGATCATGAGCAATAAATAGATAAGTTAGGCGAAATTCTTCCTGGGGGTCTTGAAGGAGGTTGATGATCTGTGCTTGAATGGAAACATCTAAGGCAGAGACTGGTTCATCAGCGATAATTAATTTTGGTTGCATGGCTAGGGCTCGGGCAATACCTATTCGCTGTCTTTGTCCTCCACTAAATTCATGTGGATATTTATTTAGACAATCTTTTGACAGTCCGACTTTTTTTAATAAGTCTGTAGTATAATCTATGACCTGAGTTTTTTTTATTATCCCGTGGAATAAGGCGCCTTCACTTACAATCTTTTTTATTGTCATTCGGGGGTTGAGAGAGGCGAATGGATCCTGAAATATGATCTGAATTTTTTTTTTGATTTGCCTTAATTTGTTTCCTCTTAATTTAAGAATATTTTGTCCTTCAAATATGACCTCTCCAGAATTAGGCTCAAGAAGTCCTAGAATGAGCCTTCCTGTGGTAGATTTTCCGCAGCCACTCTCTCCAACTAAACCTAAGGTTTCCCCTTCCTTTAGAAGAAGATTAATTCCATCAACTGCTATAACCTCAGTTTTAGATTGAGTAAATAAACCGTGCTCTATTGGGAAGTATTTTTTTAGGTTTCTGATTTCTAACATATACTACTCCAATTTAGGTTTTTCTAACTAATTGTATTAATTAAATATAGCAGTGTAAAGTAAAAAGTAGCAAAGGCACAGAGGAAAAACAAAAAAACCTTAAAAACTTTGTGCCTTAACCTACTGATCTTTAACTAACCTAACAGGTCTTACCTAGGCTAATAGTTACCAAGAAAAACCTAAGTTGGAGTAGTATAATTCACCCATTCACCCATTCACCTACCATCCAACATGCAACCTGGTGTTTTTTTTTATATTCCCTAAACTCAGGATATTCTTTTTTACATATATCTTTAGCATGATTACATCTTGGGGCAAAGTAGCAACCATCTGGGAGATCAACCAAACCAGGTACCATCCCAGGGATAGTCACCAACCGTTTTTGGTTACTGTTAATCTTAGGGATTGAGTTTAATAGACCTTGTGTATAGGGATGTAAGGGATTATTAAATAGTTCGTTAACAGTTGTGTATTCTACTATTTTCCCAGCATACATTATAGCTACAGTTTTAGCTGTCTTGGCGATTATCCCTAGATCATGGGTGATTAAGATTACTCCCATACCCATCTTTTTTTTTAATTGCTCAAGAATATCTAATATTTGTGCCTGGATAGTAACATCCAGAGCTGTTGTCGGTTCATCAGCGATCAATAATTTTGGATTACAAGATAAGGCCATAGCAATCATCACCCGTTGTCTCATACCTCCGCTTAATTGATGAGGATATTCTTTTAACCTATGTTCTGGAGAAGGGATACCCACCTGCGATAGCATTTCAAGAGTTCTATGTTGAGCATCCTTTTTAGAGATATTTTTTTGATGGAGTAGGATCGCCTCTATAATCTGATTACCAATAGTAAAGACAGGATTTAAGGAGGTCATGGGTTCCTGAAAGATCATAGCTATCTTACTCCCTCTTATCTGCCTAAATTGTTTCTTAGTGTAGGCAGAAATTTTTTCATTCATAAAGAGGATATTGCCAGCTATGATCCTGCCTGGTGGAGGGAGAAGACGCATTAGGGAAAGGGCTGAGATCGTTTTTCCGCATCCAGATTCACCAACGAGACCAAAGGTCTCACCAGCCTCTATCTGAAAATTTATATCATCAACAGCCTTAAAGCGCCCATTATTAGTAACAAAACAGGTTGTTAATCCTGATACTTCAAGTAGAGACATGATTTAAATGGTGAATGGTGAATGATGAATTCATCATTGTTTTTTTAATTGCTCAGCTTCATCTAACCTGCCTTCTAGTCTATAGGTTTCAGTTAGATAAAAAAGGGCTTTAGGGCAGACATCCAGGTCCTTAAAATTTGTCAGGATAAATTGAAATCTTCGTCGAGCAGCAACGTATTTACCCTGTTTCAAATAAAATTTGCCAACATACATCTCTCGTTTCACTAATTTTTTTCTACAGATACTAATTTTTTCTTGAGAATCTTTTATTAATGAGCTTTCGGGATAATCTTTGTTAATTTTTTCAAATTCAGATAAGGCTTTTAAAGTAGGGGCTGTATCTCTGTCTATAGAAAGTAACTCGTTAAAATAAGAAAGTCCTATATTAAATTGAGCACGATCTGCCTCTTTATTTACAGGATGAAGTTTTAAAAATTGTTGATAACTATCCCTTGCCTCTTCATAATTCGTATTATTAAAATAGCTATCCGCCTTTTTTAACCTTGCTTCAGCAAGATATGGACTTTCTGGATAATTAGTGATAAGGGTTTTAAATGATTCTGCAGAATTAGTATAATTTTTTTTTTCAAATGCATCAATTCCGCGAAGATATAATATTTTATCGTTTTCTATTTTTTTGTGAGCGCAGGAAAAAGATAATAGGCAAATAATTATTGTTAAGACTATGATATATGTTGATTTTTTGTTCATATGAGAATCCTTTTCATTGAGAATATACATCTATTTGTTATCTAATTTTCTTCATCCTTCAGTAATTTATATTCAATCCCATCAACTAAGGCCTGCCAACTTGCCTCAATGATATTGTCAGACACGCCAACTGTCCCCCAGTTTTTTTCGTGATCCGTAGATTCGATTAATACCCTTGTCTTAGCCCCCGTGCCTCCTTGTTCTTCCAGTATCCTTACCTTATAATCTATCAACTCAACATCTTTTAAGGTAGGATAAAATTCTTCCAGCGCTTTTCTTAAGGCATTATCCAGGGCATTTACTGGTCCATTCCCATTGGCTGCGGTGTGTTCTATGATGTTGTTGACCCTTACCTTAATGGTTGCCTCTGAGATAGAGCCTTGATCGTGTTCTCTCTTTTCAATTATTACCCTAAAACCGACAAGATCAAAGTAGGGGGTGTAGAGGCCAAGATGACGCTTCATTAGTAATTCAAAAGAACCTTCTGCGCCTTCAAACTGAAAGCCCTGGTGTTCTAATTGTTTCAGCTCTTCGAGGAGTTTTTTAACCTCTGGGGTCTCGCGATTTAAATTAATATTATATTCTTTAGCTTTTTGTAAGATATTACTTTGACCAGATAGTTCTGAGACTAATATCCGTTGATGATTTCCTACAAGTTCTGGATCAATATGTTCGTAGGTACGGTTATTTTTTTGGACAGCGCTTACATGAATCCCGCCTTTATGGGCGAATGCGCTATCTCCTACATAAGGCTGATGTCCCCAGTGTTTTAGATTGGCTATCTCGCTAACGTAGCGAGATACCTTTCGCAGCAGTTTTATCTGTTCATCAGGGATACAATCCAGACCTAATTTTAACTTAACATTTGGGATGATTGAACAGAGATTGGCATTACCGCATCTCTCTCCGTAGCCATTAATTGTACCCTGGACATGACGAATTCCAAGACGAATGGCGGCTATGGAATTAGCTACAGCCATCTCTGAGTCATTGTGGGTATGAATGCCTAAAGGGGTAGAGATGTTTTTTTTAACCACTTCAATGATTTTTTCTATCTCATGAGGCATTGTGCCGCCGTTAGTATCGCAGAGGATTAGGCAATCAGCCTTAGCATCTTCAGCAGCCTTTAAGGTTTTGAAGGCATAATCTGGATTTGCCTTATACCCATCAAAGAAATGTTCCGCATCATAGAATAGGGTATCTACCTTTGATCTTAGATATTTCAGGGAGTTGTTTATTATCTCAAGGTTATGCTCTAGGGGTATCTTGAGGGCATCGGTGACATGGAGATCCCAGCTTTTACCAAAGATAGTGATACAAGGGGTATTGGCCTCGATTAATGCCCTGAGATTTGGGTCATCTCCTACCTTTAATTTTGGTCGATGTGTGCTGCCAAAGGCAGCAAGACGAGCTGTTTTAAATTTTATATTTTTAGCCCTGCTAAAGAAGGTCGCATCTTTTAGATTTGATCCAGGCCATCCTCCTTCAATGTAATGAATGCCGAGTTCATCCAGCTTTTGGGCAATCATTATCTTATCATCAACAGATAACGATATCCCTTCGGCCTGGGAGCCGTCGCGGAGGGTGGTGTCGTAGATAGTTACTGAGTCGTTCATTGTAGTCTCCTTACTGTATTTATCTACCTCTTATTTTAGATCAAGTTGTTTTTTAATCAATTCGCAGAGGCTTTCTTTAATTTCTGGATGTCGAGGAACAGGTGTTTTTTTCCCATTTTTAGGATTTATATATATGTCATGCCTTCCTCCAGAGCGTTTAAGGTAACATCCAGCATGGACTAGCTCACGGATAAAATTCCGTCTCCTCAAAAGCTTGTTCCTATCTCTATTTCCTTTGTTTGGACATTAGATCGTGGCGGAACCTCTTCCTCTTCTGACATAAGTTTATATGCATCTCGAATATTATCTTCCAGCTCTTGCAGGGTCTCTCCTTGACTAAACACCCCTGGGATTTCTTTTAGTCTACCTATATACCAATTATCATCGCGCCAATATTCAAGTGTAAATTTTAATAACATAAATTACCTCCATTTGTAACCAAAATAATCAAAAATACCCAAGAAGTGATTTTATTTTTAACT
>JAZDLJ010000455.1:0-2736 GCA_043802115.1 bacterium
ACCTGTTGGAACAGACACCATACCTATTGTTTGATAATAACAATAGGTATACCCCCAAAAACGCCAGCAGTACTTCTGTTTTATCTCTACTATATAGCTAGTAGGCAGGTTAGACAAGGTATAATCAGAGCGCCAAGTTAGAGTTACTTTATTAGAAGAAACAGATGTCTTCTGTAAATTATACGGCACAGATGGAGGAGTTATAGGATAAGCAGTAATGATGCGCTGGCTGGTAGCTTTAGATCCAAGGTTATCTGTTACTGTCAGGGAAACGGTATATCTCTTCACCTGATTTGTATTATTGGTAAAACGGCATTTCATGGTTGTTGAAGTGGAATTGCCGTATTCATAAGTTCCTCCTCCTGTATCCCATTGATAGCCAGCTATCCTGTTGCCGCTGGAGGCGCGGGAATAACTACCGTCAAATAATATTACAAAAGAACCATAACCATCTAACGAATTGTAGCCAAATAAAGATGTGGGAAGTTGATTTTTGCATGTTAGCTGTTTAGGAACTTCAGATGACCAACGGCCATAATTATCTTGCACTTTAAAGAATATAGTATGCACCCCTGTAGAAAGATTGGATTTAACAAAAGAGGCTCTATTGCTTAAAAAACCGTCTTTATCCGAACGCCAAGAGTAATTGGTGATATTGCCGTTGTTAATTTTTCCTGAACCTGTAAATGTTACATCCTTTCCAGAAATAGTTATTGAATCAATAGAAGGAATAGGGAGATCCAGGCTTAAAGTAGGATCGCCTAATAGGGTCATTCCGTAAATTGGGTATCTATAGTATTTATCTAAAATGCTTTCAAGATTCTGCTTTTCAAACCATTCCTTGAATGCTTCTCCGATATTCTTTCTTGCTGTAGATCCTAAAGGAAAATAAAACTCTTTGGTCTTAAGTGTGGTCGTGGTTTTTGTTGACCCGAACGTAGTCAAGCCATATGTTTTAGCAAAAGTGTAATGTCCGCCCACATAATTAGATGAAGTATATCTACCGGCATAACAAGTATCGAGAGTATAAAACAGGGTTGTTGGATCTATGTCTCGGATATCTAAACAATAAACAGAACTCGAAGTCCAAGGGGAATTATCCATATTGTAAAAAACATGGAAGTTAGCATTAGAATGACAACCGAGATATATCCATTCATAATCCTCTTTAAGCCTCTTCTTATAATCAGTAGCATTGGTTGTTGCATGATCGTTTATCAGCGTAACATCTGAATAAGCTTTATTGAGGTACGTTTCAATATAATCGATGCCATCATCAAGATAAGATAAAGCGCGTTGTTTTATAGATAATTTTCCTGTTCGATAGGTATGATTTTTAGCAAAATAGTTCTTTAATAGTCCTACCTCATCCATTGCAGGATGACTAATAGGAGAGGCAGTTAAACGACCTAACCATATCTCAGGAGCCAAATCTCCTGAACCAGCGTCATGGGTATCATAGAAACCATCATTATCTGCATCTTGCCAAGTGCCATCAAGGTCCATATAAAATAAATCAATAGGAAACATACACGCAAATCCAACATGACGAGCATCGTCGTTTACCTCAAACCAAGCAACAGGCAAATCCCCTATTAACACAACTCCTTTCAGATCTCGAATAATCTTCATATAGTCTTTTACTTCCTGAGGGCTGCCATTTAGGAATTTGGTTACTAAAATCCGATAGTCTTCAGCCTCCAAGTCTGCGATGTATTGGTTAAGCGAGGTTAGGATTGACGCGTATATATCTTTATTTACCAATAGCAGAACCTTTTTTGCTCCTCCGGAAGAGTTATACATCTCTTGATACTGCAAAGCCGCAAAACAAAAAGATACACTACCCATGATTATGATTCCTATGATAGAGATAAAAACAATTAACTTATTTCTCATTTGATTACCCCCCTTAATTAAGTTTTAATTTTATTGCTGTATCTTTCTTATAGCCTCATCGGCTATTTTAATCGCCTCTTCTAACTGAAAGATTATCATTTTAGCTTCAGGTTTATCTTTATTCTCTTCTTTTTTAAGTTCCTCTAGAGACTTAGTAAGTTTATTAATGTGTGCGGTCAAATCTGCTATGGCTTTTTTATCCCCGATTTCTCCCAATGAAAAAACAACACTGTTCTGATATAACAAATCATTCTTGTCCTGAAGCTCTTTTAAGAGTATCTCAGTTGCCCCTTTATCTTTTAGTTTTCCCAAGGAATCCACTACTGCTGACTTAACCCTCTCTTCTTTCTCATCTTTTAATCTATTGGTTAGATACTGGCCAGCAGAACTATCCTTTAATTCAGCTAAAGCTAAAGCAGACCGCTCCCTTACGCTGATATCCTCATCAAATAAAGTGCTGGTAAGTCCGTTTAACGCTCTTAAATCAGCTATCTTACCTAGCGCTTCAGCCGCATTTCTACGGATATAGGCATTATCATCTTTTAGGATTTCTGTTAACGCTGTGGTAGCTGAATTGTCTTTTATCCTGCCTAACAAGAATACAATTTGGCCTTTTAGTCTTACAGGGGCGTCTTTTAGTTTTTGAAGTAAGATAGGGACAGCATCCTTGTTTAAGCTGACAAGTTTATTGGCTGCTTCCAGACTAACGTCAACATTATCATCTGCTAATTGCTCAACTAAAGACTTGATCTCTTCAGTCTTCTTATCTATTTTAGGCGATATATTAACTGGAGATTTTTCTATATTTATAGAAACGGCCTTAGATTGTTCTTGAGAAAT